>JALSLI010000067.1 GCA_026988395.1 Flavobacteriaceae bacterium
CTTCAAACAAAAAAGAACTACCTATATTTGCAAAACGCGAAGATGATGTTCCGGGAACGCATATTGTAAAATATGTTTCCAAAATAGATGAGATTGAAATAAAACATACAGCAAAAAACAGAGAAGGATTTGCTCTTGGAGCGGTTATCGCAGCAGAATTTGTTGCAGATAAAAAAGGTATTTTTACCATGAAAGATGTTTTGGGCTTATAAATAGATAAAAAAAATGCTATAAAATCGTAGCAGAAAAAAATAAAATTATGGATTACACAACATTAATAGGAATAATCATTTTAACCTCCTTTGTAATAGGAGTTTTGGTTTTTAGCAATCTTTTTGTAAAAGCAGGGAGACAACGTTGGGAAGCATTTGTGCCAATTTACAATTATTTTGTAGCAATAAAAATTATAGGAAGACCTTGGTGGTGGACTTTATTGCTCTTTGTTCCTGTGGTAGGAAATATTATGTTAATTGTTGTAATTTATGAATTCTTGCATGTGTTCGGTTATCGTAAAAAACGCTATACATTACTTACAATATTAACATTAGGTTTGTTTTTAGTGTATGTAAATTTTAATAAAAACACCCAATATGTTGGTCGTGATAATGAACAAATGGTAAAAAATGTGAGTAGTTGGACAAGTGCCATTTTATTTGCCGTAGTTGCCGCAACCATTGTACATACGTATTTTATGCGTCCGTACACCATACCAACTTCTTCGTTAGAAAAATCTCTTTTAATTGGTGATTTCTTGTTTGTGAGTAAATTTCACTACGGAGCAAGAGTGCCAATGACACCATTAGCTTTGCCTATGGTACACGACTCCATCCCTGGAACAGGTTTGCCGTCGTACCTTAAAAAACCGCAATTGCCTTATATGCGATTGCCGGGATTGCAAAAAATTAAACGAAACGATATTGTTGTTTTCAATTGGCCTGCTGATACGTTAAAGACGATGTGGGGCGATCATTCCGGTAAGTTTACCTATAAACCAATCGATAAAAAAACCAATTATGTAAAACGTTGTGTTGCCGTTGCCGGAGATACAATGGAAATAAAAAACGGTGATATTTATATCAACGGAAAACTATCTAAAATGCCGGACCGTGCCAAACCACAGTTTTTTTATAAAATTACTTTAAAAGATTTTAATCAGATAAATACTTTATTGCAAACCTATAAAATTAAAGAAGCAAGGCGTGGTGGTGATGGTAGTATTTATGTAAATTTGGATGATGATTTGGCTAAACGAATTAAAAATAATCCAAATGTTTTGAGTTTGGAAAAACAAATTACGCCAAAAGGCAGATTTGATAAATCTATTTTTCCACACGATGCACAATATCCTTGGTCTATTGATAATTACGGACCTATTTACATGCCTAAAAAAGGCGAAACAGTAACTTTAAATGAAAAAACAATTCCGTTTTATCGCGATTTATTAAAACGTTACGAAGGTGTGAGTTTTGCCGAAAATGGAAATGAATATTACATCAATGGCAAAAAGACCAATAAATATACCTTTAAACAAGATTATTATTGGATGATGGGTGATAATAGACAAAATTCGTTAGATGCCAGATATTGGGGATATGTTCCTTTTGATCATGTGGTTGGTAAACCGGTGTTTATCTGGATGAGCTGGGATGGTAAAAAACCGCGTTTCGAACGTTGGTTCACCACAGTTGGCGGTAGTGGAAAACCGGTGTCTTATCTTTGGGTTTTCGGTTTGGGATTAGTGCTTTATTTTGGGTACAAGCAGTATAAAAAGAAAAAATCAGCTTAATTGGTGTATTTATAATGGTAGAACTTCCTGTTTTTCACCCAACTTATTTCCCTACAATTTACCAATATGCAAAAATGTTGCAAAGTAGAAAGGTAGTTTTTGAGGTAGAAGATAACTATCAAAAACAAACCTATCGCAATCGTTGTTTCATCTATGGAGCCAACGGAAAACAGTTACTAAATGTGCCGGTAACCAAAGTGTCCGGAAAGCAAAAAACAAAAGATATCTTAATAAATTACAGTGCTAATTGGCAAAAAGAACATGTAAAATCTTTGATTTCGGCTTATAAATCTTCTCCTTTTTTCGAATTTTATATTGATGAATTGATGCCGGTTTTTATGGAACAAAAAAAATATTTACTTGACTTAAATATTTCTATATTTTCGATAATTAATGAAGTATTACAGATAGATATTCCATTTCAATTAACTTCTGAATATCATAAAGAGATAGATAATGATTTTCGTTATTTGGTAAATGCTAAAAAAGAAATATCGCTTAATTTACCAAAATACACACAAGTTTTTCATGAAAAACACGGATTTATACCAAATTTAAGCATTTTGGATTTATTATTTAATGAAGGTCCAAATACCGAAATGTATTTGTTAAATCTTTAATTGTTAACTATTTTTAGTTGTTTTTTTGTATATAAAAGTCCTCAGATTATTAAAATATTACAAGTTTAACAAAAAAAGAACTGTTTTATTCTTTTAAAACTTGTAAAAGGACGTATCTTTGCAATTCTCAAATTAACAAAATACTCTATAAAAATGGCAAATTCAATAGCAAAAAAAACAACCAAAACTCTTTATGCTTATCAAGAAAATGCTATTAATGCTATTTTAAATAAAATAGATGAATTACCTGAATATTATAATATGGTTTACCAATTGCCAACAGGTGGAGGTAAAACAGTGATTTTTTCGGAAATAGCACGGCGTTATATTGAGAAAACCAATAAAAAAGTATTGATTTTAACGCATCGTGTAGAGTTATACAAACAAACTTCTAAGATGTTAACGGAGTTTCACGTGCCAAACAAAGTAATTAACAGTGAGGTGAAAGATTTGCCGGATCAAGATGATTATATGTGTTTTGTGGCAATGGTTGAAACGCTAAATAACCGTTTAAAAGAAGAAAAATTTGAGTTAAAAAATATTGGTTTGGTCATCATCGATGAAGCACACTATAATTCGTTTAGAAAACTGTTTAAGTATTTTGAGAAAAACTTTATTCTTGGTGTTACAGCAACTCCGTTAAGCTCAAATATAGAAACACCAATGAAAGATATTTATCACGAGCTTTTAGTTGGTGAATCAATATCTAATTTAATTGAAAACGGTTTTTTAGCAAAAGCGATTCCGCATACTTTTAATGTAGGATTAACTTCTTTAAAAGTTGGGATGAATGGTGATTATACCGTTAAATCTTCAGAGGAATTATACATTCAAAATCAAATGCAATCCAAACTTTTATCTGCTTATGAACAAGTAGGTAAGGGTAAAAAAACATTAATTTTTAATAACGGTATTCGTACATCGTGGTATGTTTATGATACGTTTAAAGAGGCAGGATATAATGTTAGAAATTTAGACAGTACTGTTGGTAAACAAGAACGAAAAGAAATTTTGGAGTGGTTTAAAAATACGCCTGATGCAATTTTAACTTCCGTTGGAATTTTAACCACAGGTTTTGATGAGCCTACTATTGAAACAATTATTATGAATCGTGCTACAAAATCATTAGCATTATATTTTCAGATGATTGGTCGTGGTTCTCGTGTGATTGGAGATAAAAAAACATTTAATTTAATTGATTTAGGAAATAATATTGCCCGTTTTGGTCCTTGGACAGATAGTATTGATTGGCAACAAATTTTTAGAGCTCCAAATTATTTCTTAGAAAATATTGCTAATGATGAAGATTTAGAACGTAGTTTTGTTTATCAGATGCCGGAAGAAATTAGAAAACAATTTCCTAATTCTGAGGATGTTTCTTTTGACATTAAAAAAGAGTATGATCGAGTTACCAAACTAGGATTAAAATCGAAAACAGCGTTAGATAATTCATTAAATCAACATGTTAAAATTTGTGTAGAAAACTCAGAAGATGTTTATGATGCATGGACTTTAATGAAATTATTAGATGATGATATTAAACATCGTGTAAAACAATATTCATTCTGTATTATAAAAAATACGCGTAACTATGTAAAATGGTTAGAAGATGATTACAAACGTCAATTGCGTACGCGAATTTCTCAGGAGATAGATTAGCTTTCTAATAAATCCGGTCTTATTTTTTTGGTTCTTTCCAGAGCATTTTGTTCTCGCCATGCATCAATTTTTTTAAAATTTCCGGAGCGTAAGATTTCGGGTATTTCTTTCCCTTTATAAATTGCAGGCCTGGTATAGACTTCGGGAGCTAATAAATTATCTTGAAAAGAATCGGTTAAAGCTGAGGTTTCATCGCCTAAAACACCCGGAATTAAACGAACAATAGCATCAGTTACTACTGCTGCAGGTAATTCGCCTCCACTTAAAACAAAATCACCAATGGAAATTTCTTTGGTAATAAATAAATCGCGTACACGTTGATCCACTCCTTTGTAATGTCCGGCTAGGATGATAATGTTTTGATGGAGTGATAAAGTATTTGCTGTTTTCTGATTAAATACAGGAGCATCCGGCGTCATATAAATAATTTCATCATAATCTCTTTCTTGTTTTAGTTTGGAAATTATTTTATCAATAGGTTCAATCATTAAAACCATTCCGGCACCACCGCCAAACGGTGCATCATCAATTTTACCATAATCATTTATTGCATAATCTCTTAGGTGATGTAGTTTTATGGTTACTAAATTTTTATCGATTGCTCTTTGAACGATGGAATGTTTAAAAAAACTTTCCATAAGTTCCGGAATTACCGAAATAATATCTATTTGCATTTTATTTTTTTTCAATTGCGAATTTAAAAATATGATCTTTATTATCTATTCTATTCGAAGAAAAATAGCCTTTATTTTTTTCGGTAAAAATTAGATCAAAATCATCAAATTCAGAATTAAAAATATCCAAATTTATAGGGTTTGACCATTGTTCTTTATTGTTTTTGGTAATTATATATAAGTCAAGGCCTCCTTTGCCACCTTTTCTTTTAGAACTAAATATTATATTATTTTTATTCAGGTAAAAAGCACCAACCATGGGTGTTGCTTCACTGATGATAATTTTATTTTTTACCCATTTACCATTAACCTTCTTCATTTCAACTAATTGGTATAAGCTTTCTTTAGTTTCCGAAAAGTCATTGGTTAATATTATCATTTTATCATCAAAAATAGAGGGGTAGCTATAAGAAAATTTGGGTTTACAAAAACTTAATTTTTTACCAATTTTCAATTTATTTTTGATTAGACGAGCTTTAAAAACAGCAAGATTATTTTTCATAATAACACTATTTTCATAATGTTTTCTGGTATTATTTTTAACGACGTAGAGTTCATCATTTTTTTTATCATAAAAAGCTTGACCGACGTTCCAAGAAGGATCTGATTTTATTTTAACTAATTTTTTATTATCATAATAATATAAATCATAAAAAGGATATTTTGATTTTCTGTCAGATAGAAAAAGTATTCCA
Organism: Flavobacteriaceae bacterium; assembly: GCA_026988395.1. Lineage (GTDB taxonomy): Bacteria > Bacteroidota > Bacteroidia > Flavobacteriales > Flavobacteriaceae > S010-17. The sequence goes on from JALSLI010000067.1 coordinate 5,435, forward strand.
TCTTTATAAATAGAAGGAGAGAAATCATTAGAATTACTAAGTGATATTTTTATTGGATCAATACTGATTTTAATTTCTTGAGAAAATAATAGGATCTTTATAAATATTAAGATAACAGTTAAAAATAATTTCATTTTATTTTGTTTTTAAATAATTAATCACACTTTTTCTTATATCGCTACTCATCTCATTTTCTTTAGGATGGTAAACGGAAATAACACTTTTATTATCCGGTTTTAAAAACGGAATATCGTAGCCTTTTAGCAGATAATCGCTAAAAGCAACGGTGTAAATTTTGTTTTTTTGTATTGGTTTCCCATTTATAAGCCATTGTTTTTTATCTTTATCAAAATTCGCATTATAGCGTTGTAGATATGCTCCGTTTCCGGCTTTTAATTTTCCGTATTGGAGTACTTTTTCTAATAAATCACCTTTAATTTTAACGTTTAAAACACTTCCGCCGTAAGGCAAAACTCTAAAAATATCAATAGCTGTAATATCGCCTTGCAATTCATCATCTATACGAATTGAGCCACCATTTACCAATGCAGCATCTACTTTATCGTTATAACCGTACGCCATAGAGCGAGCAATAATTTTCCCTAAATTGGTTTGGATACTTCTAATTGGTGTATCTCTTCCGTCTAGAGGCTCTTTAGCTATGTAGATAATTTCATCCGGATTTTTTATAAATGTTTTGATTTTGTCATCTAGTAAATTTACCCATTTCTGTACAATTCTAGCAACGGTTTTATCTTCTTTTACTTTGTTTGTAATAGGAACCAATTCAGACACAATGTCTAATTTTTTTGATTTTGTATCATAAGTTAATCTGTGTACATATACGGTTTTAGCATTGGCATCTGCTTTTGCAATTTTACCGTTTCCAACGGGAACTAATCTGTTTGTATGTTCATGTCCTCCCATAATTAAAGGGATTTCAGGTAACATTTTTAAAATCATTTCATCTTGATTTTGTTGTAAATGTGTTAAACCGATAACGATATCAACTTTATCTTTTAATTGCTTGTAAGCACGTTTGGAGTCTTCATAAAAATCACCATAGTCAACATAATCTTTTGGATTGGAATTGATTGTTGGTCCAATAAAACCAATTTTTAAAACTGTTCCGTCTGCATCTTTAAATTCTTTAATATATGTATTAGGAATATTTAATTGTTTTTCTTGTTTTTTTGTGTAAAAAGGAACAACTTTACTACTGTCTAAGCGGTGTTGTGCATTAGTTGAAATCCACTGAAACTTAGATTCATCAAGTCTTTTTTGAAGATCTTTGTATTTTAAATCAAATTCGTGGTTACCAAAGCCAACCAAATCAAAATCCATGGCATTCATCACTTCAATCATTTGTTTACCTCTAACACGTTCGCCATTTACCTTGATTGTACCTATTAGCGACGGATTTAAAAAATCACCTGCCATTACCATAAATGTATTGGGATTTTCTTTTAGTAATTTTTTATGGATGGTTTCGGCTCTTGCCATTCCGCCAACTTTACCACCTTCTAAAGGAGCAATTTCATAGACATCATTTAATTGAAGAAAGGTAACCTTAATTTTATGGTCATCTTTATTACAAGAAAATAAAAATAAGATTAAGAGAAGTGATAAATATTTTTTCATAAGATGATTATTAAGCTACAAATTTACAATTTTTTAGCAAATAAATTTTACCTTGCGATTTTAAATCAATCGATGTCTCAGAAATCAAAAATACTCGTTTTTTTACAATTTGCCATTATGGGATTTTTTGTTTTAGATGGTAGTTTTCAAAGCAAACCTATATTGTTAATTATTCAAATTATTGCTTTGATTATTGCCTTATGGGGACTTCTTGTCATGCAATTTGGTAAGTTTAATATCCAACCGGAAGTCAAAGAAAATGCCAATTTAAACAAAAAAGGACCATATAAAATTATTAGAAATCCGATGTATATAGGAATTATTCTATTTTTTGGTGCCGCTGTGATTGGTCATTTTACATTTGTTCGTTTACTACTATTCTTTATATTAACATTTGTTTTATTAATGAAAATAGAAATGGAAGAGCGTTTTTTAGAACAAAAATTTGGAGCAGAATACATACAATATAAAAAACAAACGTATCGTTTGATTCCTTTCGTTTTCTAGTTTGTGACTAACATATTCTCTTCTTCAAAATATTGTTGGTATTCTAATGGTCTGGTTTTTTTCTGCAACAGGCAACCTTTAATTAATCCCGGATAAATTTCACTATATTTTGCTATTTTATGCATACTTATTCTACGATTAATATGTTTTCTTGAAATATCTTTAGGATCTTCTAATCCGGCAGCGTGGAGTAACTCTAAAAAGCTATGTACAGTAGCATGATGAAAATTAGCTACTCGTTGTCCTTTGTCCTCAATATCTAAACCTTTCATAAGAGATTTGTTTTGTGTTGCGACTCCAACAGGACAAGTATTATTATTACATTGTAATGCTTGGATGCATCCAACCGAAAGCATCATTGCTCTCGCACTATAACAGATATCAGCACCTAGAGCCATTGCTCTTGCCATATGAAAACCGGAAATTATTTTACCGGAAGCCATTAATTTAATTTCGTCTTTTAAATTAAAGCCAACCAACGTATCATGAACAAAAACCAATCCTTCACGTAAAGGCATTCCAATGGAATTGGTAAATTCAACCGGAGCAGCACCCGTGCCACCTTCGCCACCATCAACAGCAATATAATCTGGTTTTATACCGGTTTCAATCATTGCTTTACAAATGTCGATAAATTCTTGTTTTTTTCCTACACAAAGTTTAAAACCAACAGGTTTTCCGTTACTTAATTCACGGAGTTTTTTTATAAAATACATCAATTCAATTGGATTGCTAAACGCACTATGAGAAGGAGGAGATAGAACATCTATATGTGGTTTTATATGTCTTATTTTGGCAATTTCCGGAGTGTTTTTAATTGCTGGTAAAATACCACCATGTCCGGGTTTTGCACCTTGTGAAATTTTTATTTCAATCATTTTTACTTCCGGTTTGTTGGCATTTTCGGTAAAAGATTTGGCATTAAAGGTCCCATCATCGTTTCGGCAACCAAAATAACCGGTGCCAATTTGCCAAATGATATCACCACCGAATTTTAAGTGATACGGACTAAGACCACCTTCACCGGTATTTTGAGCAAATCCACCAAGTTTTGCTCCTTTATTCATTGCCATAACGGCATTTTTACTAAGCGAACCAAAACTCATTGCAGAAATATTAAGCACACAACTTTCATAAGGTTGTTTGCAATCATTACCGCCGATTTTTATTTTTGGGAAATTGGTAATTTTTTTATTAATAGCGTACATCGAATGATCCATCCATTCGTAACCCGAACGATAGACATTCATTTGTGTTCCAAATGGTTCTGTGTCATTTACATTCTTTGCACGTTGGTAAACCAAAGATCTAAATATGCGATTAAGAGGTCTTCCACTAGTATCGGTTTCTACAAAATATTGGCTTATTTCCGGTCTAATAGATTCTAATACATAACGTAATCTGCCGATTACCGGAAAATTTCTTCTAATTGTATGTTTTTTTTGTAGAATATCAAAAATTCCCATAAGGATAAGAGGTGCCGTTAGTAAAAAGCTCCAAATAAAAGGTTTCCAAAAATAAGAAATGATAAAAGTAAATAAAATGGTAATAAAAGAAATTAAGATAAATTTTTCGCGAACTTTCATAGAATAGTTGTATTTTTATGATGTAAATGTATAAAAAATTTGTCGTAAATAAAATAGAGAATTACAATGGGGAAAATCAAGTTACAAAATATTAGAGTTTATGCTTATCACGGTTGTTTGATTGAGGAAGGTCATATCGGTTCGGATTATAGAGTGGATTTAGTTGTGCATGCCGATTTGTCTAAATCTGCTAAAACCGATAATCTACAAGATACTGTTGATTATGTTTTTTTAAATAAAGTTATCGAAGAAGAAATGGCAATACGTTCTAAATTATTAGAAACAGTTGCCAATAGAATTTTAGAGCGGATTTTATCAGAAAGTACTATGGTAAAAAAAGCAAAAGTAGCCATATCTAAAATAAATCCTCCAATAGATGGTGATGTGGAAATGGTTTCTATTATAATGAAAAAAACACGCAATTAATCCAAGCGACTTATTTTATCGATTCCTTCAATTTTTTTAAGGGAATTAATTAGTGTGTTTAAATGTTTTTTATTTTGGATACTCACAGTTATAATCCCTTCAAAATAACCGTCATCTCCGGCAATATTAATGTTATATAATTTAACTTTTTTGTTTTGGGCTATTACGTTAGATACTTCACCTACTAAACCGTCACGATCAATTCCTTTTAATAGTAACGAAACTTTATGTTCTTGTTGTGAAGAATCAATCCATTTTGCAGGTAATATTCTATAAGCGTAATTTGCTTGTAATGCAACGGCATTTGGACAGGTATATTTGTGAATTTTAATACCTTCGTTAATTGTAATAAATCCAAAAACCTTGTCGCCGGGAATTGGATCGCAGCATTTAGCTTTTTTGTATTCCAGTTTTTCTTCACCTTTACCAAATACAAGCATGTCGTAATTGGTAGATGTTTCTTCTTTATTTAGATTTGGGCTTATCTGTTTTTTTCTAATTTTTGATTTGAAGAAATTTAAGAAAGAATTACTCCGTTGTGCAGCAAATTTTTTGAGTTCTGCATTTTCAATAGTACCGTTTCCAAAGCGAACAAATAAATCCAGGCTTGTTTTGAGGTTAAAAAAATTAACCAATTCATTTACAGTCTGTTCATTAAAAGGAATTTTAATATGTCGTAATTTACGCATTAACAATTCTTTTCCTTGATTTGCAATTTCTTTTTGATCTTCTTTAAGAGCATTTTTTATTTTAGAACGAGCACTTGCTGTTACCACAAAATCTAACCAACTGGATTTAGGTTTTTGGTTTTTCGAAGTAATAATTTCTACTTGATCAGCACTTTTTAGAACATAGCTTAAGGGTACAATTTTACCATTTACTTTTGCTCCACGGCAAGTAAGTCCGATATCTGTATGAATGGAAAAAGCAAAATCTAAGGCTGTTGCTCCTTTTGGTAAAGATTTAATATCACCGTTTGGTGTAAAAACATAGATGTCTTTTGCGTAAAGATTTAATTTGAATTGTTCAACAAAATCTATGGCATTAGTATCTTGGTTTTCGAGTGTTTCTTTTAATTTATTCAGCCAATTTTCTAAACCGCTTTCATTTTGATCACCGTGTTTGTATTTAAAATGAGCTGCATATCCTTTTTCGGCTATTTCATTCATCCGTTCCGAACGAATTTGTATCTCCACCCATCGTCCTTTTAATCCCATAACAGTGGTATGAAGTGCTTCATAACCGGTTGTTTTGGGCGTGCTAATCCAATCTCTTAGCCGTTCGGGATTTGGTCTGAATTTATCGGTTATTAATGAATATATTTTCCAAGCGGTAACTTTTTCTTCACCTGGTTTTGTTTTATAGATTATTCTAATGGCAAATTTATCATAAACCTCATCAAAGGAAACTCCTTGGTTACGCATTTTTCTGCGTATGGAATAAATGGATTTTGGTCTTCCTATGATTTCATATTCAAAATCAGTTCCTTTTTCTAATAACTTTTTTAATTCTTTTATAAAGGTTCTAATATATATATCTTGCTCTTCTTTACTTTGGGTAATTTTGTTTTTGATGTCGTTATAGACTTCCGGTTCGGTATATTTTAGACCTAAATCTTCTAGTTGTGTTTTAATATTATACAACCCTAATCTGTGGGCAAGTGGTGCATAAATATATAAAGTTTCACTTGCTATACGCACTTGTTTGTGTTGAGGCATTGCATCCATTGTTTGCATATTGTGCAAGCGATCTGCAATTTTTATTAAAATCACCCTTATATCATCATTTAAAGTGAGTAATAATTTCCGGTAATTTTCTGCCTGAATGGAAGGAATACTATCCTTTTTTAAATGTGATATTTTGGTTAACCCATTAACAATTCTGGCAATGATTTCACCAAATAATTGTTCGATATCATTAATAGTATATTCGGTATCTTCTACTACATCGTGTAAAAGAGCAGCGGCAATAGATGTAGCTCCAAGTCCGATATCGTTTCCTACAATTTTGGCAACAGCAATTGGATGAAAAATATAAGGTTCTCCGGTTTTACGTCTTTGGTCTTTATGAGCATCAGCAGCCAAATCAAATGCTTTACGGATTAATTTTTTATCATCCGCAGTAAGCGTTTCATAAGAATCTTTTATTAAATCCTTATAACGTCTTGCAATTTCTTTCTTTTCCTCTTCTATTGTTGCTGTATAAGCCATAGAATAAAAGTATAATTTTTTTTAAATTTTAAGCCTGTTTTTCTTACTTTTTTTAATGAAATTTAATTTAAACTTGAAGTAAATTTTTAACTCGTTGAAAAAGAGTAGGATGTGAGTAGTTAAAAAAAACATAAGTTTTATGAGGCGTGAGATTACTCAGACTATTTTTGGATAATTTCTTTAAGGAAGAAATTAAATCCGTTGCATTAAAATGTTTTTTAGCAAAATCATCGGCTTGGTATTCCATTTTTCTGGAAATAAGGTTCATTATCATTTCAGTTATTACCGAAATAGGTGTGTATAATACGCCAAAAGCAATCAAACCAATATGAAAACTTGGTTTTTTAACCGAAAGAGCTTCCGATAAAATTGAATTATCTACCATTAAAGAAAGAAGGTATAAGGTTAAACCGGTAAGTAATATAGAGAGCAACATATTTATAAAAACGTGTTTCTTTTTATAATGTCCTATTTCGTGTGCCAAAACGGCAACAATTTCATTGGTATTTAAATCCTTTATTAAGGTATCGAATAAAACAATTCTTTTTTTAGCACCAAATCCACTAAAATAAGCATTAGCTTTGGTCGAACGTTTAGAGCCGTCGATAACGTAAATATTATCGAGTTTAAAACCTGTTTTTTTTGCAAATTCTGAAATCGCTTGTTTAAGTTCACCATCTTTTAAAGGAGTTTGTTTATTAAACAATGGAACAATTAAACTGCTATAAAACAAAGTCATAAATACAGAGAATAATGCGACCAAAACAGTGGCGTAAATCCAAAAGTTTTTTCCTGTTTTTTGATAAAACCAAACGATAATAGAGAGTAAAATTCCTCCGATAAGAATACTTAAAAAAGCATTTTTTATTTTATCCAACCAAAATGTTTTTTTATCCATTTTGTTAAATCCGTATTTTTCTTCAATAACAAAAGTGTGGTAATAGTCAAAAGGAAGTGAAATAAGACTGCTTGCCAATAAAATAATACCAAAGAAAAGCAATGTTAAAACAATTTCATTATCCGAAAATTGCCTAGCAAAAGCATCTACATAAGCAAATCCTTTAAAAAAGAAAAAAGCAATGGTTAAAATGACAGATACAAGGGAACTGAAAAAATCAAATTTGGAATTTTCCTTTTTATAGTTTTGTGATTTATGGTATTCCTCCTTATTGTAAACATCTTTTAATTCTTTAGGAATTGGATCGTCAAAATGTTTTGCATTTAAAAAATCAAGTATGCTTTCCAGTAAAAATTGTAAAATTAAAATACCAATTATAAAATAAAATAATAGTTTCGGAGTCATCTTTATTTAGTTTAAATCGCGTTGCCTTACTGCTTCAAATAAAATTACGGAAGCCGATACCGATACGTTTAACGAGTCGATAACACCACGCATTGGTATGATTATTTTTTTGTTGTTTTGCAACCAACTGTTGCTTAGACCTGTTGCTTCTGTGCCTACAACAATAGCACTTGCTTTGGTGTAATCTTGATTGGTATATTTTTCGGATTCTTTATGCAAAGCAGCCGCGTAAATTGTGATGTTTTGCTGTTTTAAAAAGGTTAAAATTTCGGAGGTAGAACCAACACCAATTGTATTGGTAAAAATACATCCAACGCTAGAACGGATGATATTTGGATTGTATAAATCTGTTTTCGGATTAGCAATTAAAACCGCATCGATTCCTGCTGCATCTGCAGTTCGTAAAATAGCACCAATGTTTCCGGGTTTTTCAGGAGCTTCGGCAACTAATAAAAGCGGATTTTCAGAGTGAAATCTAATCAAATTTAAACTGTGATCTTTTGTTTTTGCAATAGCAATAATACCTTCGGTTGTAGAACGATGTGCTAATTTTGTAAAAACCGGTTTAGATATTTCAATTAAATTGGAGGGCGAAAAGATGCCTTCAAGTTCTTCTTTTGAAATTAATTCCGGATAAAACAAAATCATTTCAATTGTATAATTTGCTTTTACGGCGAGGCTTAATTCACGTAAACCTTCAATGATAAAGCGATTTTCCAGTCTTCGTGTTTTCGATTTTTCCTTTAATAGAAGCACCTTTTTGATCAAAGGGTTTTTAACCGAAGTAATTTTGTGTTCCATAAATACAAATTTTCATCAAAAGTCTATAAACTTATCGGATTATACAAGAAAATAAATATTAAAATAGAGAAAGTTATTTGTTAGAATTAATTATATTTGTTGCTCATTTTCTAACTAAAAAAACATTATGAATACAACTTTTAAACTTTTAGCATTATTATTTGTAATTTCTTTTACATCTTGTAAAAAAGAAGAAGTAAAAGATTACGTAACCTTACAAGGGAAAATTAAAAATCACTCAGGTAACGAAATTGTAATTAAAGGAAGAAATTACCTTAAAAAAATAAAATTAAACGAAGATGGTACTTTTAAAGATACATTAAAAGTACCGTCAGGACAGACGATGTTTCAATTGTTTGACGGAAATGAATATGCCACTCTCTTTCTAAAAAACGGTTACGATGTAAAAGTGAATTTAGATGATAAAGAATTTGATGAAAGCTTAACTTTCGAAGGAAAAGGAGCTGAAACCAATAATTATTTAGCTAAAAAAACATTGTTTCAAGAAAAATTATTTACAGGAGATTTATTTGATAAAGACGAAAAAGAATTTGATCAAGAAGTTGATAAAATTGAAACCAAATTAAAAGATTTTATCGCTCAAAATGAAAAAGGCGTTGATTCTTTATTAATTGCTAATGAAAAGAAAGGATTGGCAGGTTTTAAACAAGGCATTAAAGGTGCATACAAACAACGTCAAGCAAGAAAAGCTCAATTTGCTGATTTGGTAGGTAAACCTGCACCTAAATTTGTAAATTACGAAAGTGTTTCCGGAAAAAAGATCTCTTTAAAAGATTTAAAAGGTAAGAATATTTATATGGATATTTGGGCAACTTGGTGTGGTCCTTGTAAAGCTGAAATTCCTGCTTTAAAAGAATTGGAAAAAGAATATGAAGGAAAAAATATTGCTTTTGTTAGTATTTCAGTTGATGAAGGTAGAGGTTATCCTAATAATTCTAAAGAAGCGGCAAAAAAAGGTTGGAAACAAATGATTGCCGATAAAAAAATGGGCGGAATTCAATTATTTGCTGATAATGCTTGGAATTCTGATTTCATCAAAGCTTTTAGAGTACGTAGTATTCCGCGTTTTATTATTATCGATAAAAACGGTGTTGTTGTAGATGCCGATGCTCCAAGACCAAGTAGTTCTAAAATAAAAGAAGAATTGAACAAATTACTATAAACACACAATTACAACTAAAAAAGCTGTCTGTATTAGATGGCTTTTTTAGTTTTAAAAAGAAAATTAATTTTAATAAAAATAGAAAAATGAAAAAAATACTATTGTTGCTCTCGGTAATCTTATTTATTGTTTCTTGTAAAACAGAAAAAGAAGAAATTATACCTAAGGATTCGGTTAAAATAAGCGGATTAATAGCACACAAAAAGGAAAATACGGTTGAAGTAATCGGTCGTGGAAATAAAGAAATTATTCTAGTAAATCCAGACGGTACTTTTTCTAAAACCTTTAAATTAAAAAACAAAGGTTTTTATACCTTGTATGATGGTAAAAATAAGATTTATTTATACCTTAACGGAGGCGATAACTTAAATATATTATACGATTATCAAGATCCACAAAAACTTTTGGAGTTTAAAGGAAAAGGAGCTGCAACAAATACATTTCTTGCAAAAAAAAATAAGTTTGAACGCGAAAATAATTTTTATAACACAAAAAAATTATACGCTTTAAATCCGCAAAATTTTAAAAAGAAAATCGAATTTTACAAAAATAAAACAGCCGAATTATTGACAGACATAAAAATTGATTCGGTAATTAAGACAAGATATAAAAAAGAATATGACCGTATTATTTCTAATATGGAAATGGCTTATAAACAAAATCATACATCTGTTCAAACTATTGCAACAGGTAATCCGTCACCAGATTTTACTTTTGAAAACTATAAAGGAGGAAAAACATCTTTAAAAGATTTACGCGGAAATCATGTATTTATCGATGTTTGGGCAACATGGTGTGGTCCTTGCAAACAACAAATTCCGTTTTTAAAAAAATTAGAAGAAGAATTTAAAGGTAAACCAATTAAATTTGTAAGTATTTCGGTTGATGATGCTCGCAGAAATGGCGGCTCTTGGGATAAAGCAAAAGAAAAATGGCGTAATTTTGTTAAAAAGAATAAACTTGGTGGCATTCAATTGTTTGCCGATAACGGCTGGCAATCCGATTTTATCAAAAAATACGGTATACGTGGCATTCCGCGTTTTATTTTAATTGATAAGGAGGGAAAAATAGTAAATGCAAATGCACCAAGACCATCACAAGAAAGCACTAAAAATTTGTTACGGACTTTAAAATAGATTGTTATGTTAAAAAGAAGTTATTTAACGTTTTTTATTGATTTTATCCACTTGTTTCCAAAAAATCATCCTACCGAAATACTTACGTTTAATATTTTTTTAACGGAAAGAAAAAAACGAAAAATTTTAAATTGAGTAAGCTACTGATAATTAAAGTTAATCTTGAAGTTAGATTAAAATATAAAAATAATTCACTAAAAAAGTGAATAATTATATATATTTATATATCTTTGCAATATGAAAGACATATTTGTTTATGGTAATAAAATTTGAAAAGGAATATTTAAAACAGCTTTATGAAGAAGGTAAGGCGAAAAATAAAAAGTATCGCTTTCAGAAAGTTATTATCAGAAAATATAAAAATACAATTGACAAGTTACGAGTTGCTGAAAAAATAGAAGACTTGTATGTTTTTAAAAGTTTAAATTATGAAAAATTAATTGGAGACAAAAAAGGAATTGAATCAGTAAGGGTTAACCAAAAATATCGGATAGAATTTATTTCGTCAATAGAAGGAGAAGAACCCAACTGTATTACGATTTGTTCGATAATTGAATTAAGTAATCACTACAAATAGAAAAGATATGGCAACACAAAATAACAACATAATTCCATTTGAAGCTACTCATCCGGGTGTTCTAATAAAAGATGAATTAGATGCTCGTGAAGATATTAACCAAAAAGACTTAGCTAAAGAGCTTGGTGTTAAAGCTTCATTTTTAAACGAAATAATAAAAGGCAAAAGACCTCTTACAGCAGATTATGCTATTATTTTAGAAAAAATATTTAAAATTCCTGCTAATTATTGGATGAAATTTCAAACCCAATTTGAGATTGATAAAGCAAGAATTAAAGAAAAGAATATTGAAAAAATTAAAAACATTGAAGTTTGGGATATAATTAAAGAGTATGTTCCGGTAAAATATTTTAAAAAGCATAAGTATCTAACAGATTCATTAAAACAAGATATTAACACAATATTCTCAATATATAATGTAAAATCAATAGACGGATTAATTAATTCTGTAGCAGAAAATAAATTTGCGTTTTTTAGAAAGTCTAATAAACTTCAAATTGATGAAAAAAATTTGTTTGCTTGGACTTCTCTAGCTTCATTTGAAGCTTCAAAACAAGAAGTTAACACTTTTTATTTTGAGAATATAGACCGGTTATGTATTCAACTCAATAAAGTGTTTTATGAAAATAAAAATACGGTAATTGAAACAAAAAAGATATTAAATCAGTATGGAATTAAGTTTGTCTCAATCCCTAAACTAGAAAAAACACCAATTGACGGTTATTCATTTTGGTCAGAAAACAATCCTGCAATTGCAATTACTTTGAGGCACACAAGAATTGATAATTTTGCTTTTACTATAATGCACGAAATAGGTCATATAGCAAAACATTTATCTAAAAATAAGGATGCAGAATATATTGATATTTATAGAGTCAAGAATAAAAGTATTGCTGAAAAGGAAGCTGATAATTTTGCTCAATGTAAACTTATATCACTTAGCATCTGGAATGAAATTTTAAATAATTATTTACCTCTAAATGATGAAAAAATAATTGAATTAGGAAAAAAATTCGGTATTAATCCAGCAATACTACTCGGAAGAGTCTGTTTTGAAAAGGATTATTATGGA
>JALSLI010000068.1 GCA_026988395.1 Flavobacteriaceae bacterium
CGAACTATCTGCTGCATTAATTTTTCTGATGATGGAGTAAGCTTCATCACTCCAAGAAAATTGATAGTCTTTTTGCGTAGTTTTGTTATTCCATTTCCCTTTAATAGCTGGTTTAGAATAATCTAACTTTTCTGGAATAAAATTTGGATTTTCAAAATTTTCAATGGCTTGTAAAATGCCTTTACTTGCCATTTGAGTTACTTCGTTTCTGTAAATTTCGCCTTTGAAAACGCTACGCATAGTAAACTCATTGTATGCCCAAATGTCGCCAGCATCCATTTTTTCTACGGCTTGTAAAATGGTAACGCCCCAAGTTTTTTTGTTTTGTAAAATTGCCCAATCTAATGATGATGCTCCACGATCGCCTATTATTCCTGGATGCACGATAAGACAAACATATTTATCATAAATTTCTTTAGGGATCTTTGATGTTAAAAATGGTGCTATTATCAGTTTTGGCTGGTATTCATTAACAGCATTAATCATTGCATCCGTAGAAATAGGAATGTGTACTTGTACTTCGTGATTAAGTCGGTCTAACTCAATCCAAAGGCGTTGTGCCATACCGTTAAATGCATCTGTTATGAATAGGATTTTCATTATAAATCTAATTTTAAAAATTCTTCTAACGGATAAACCATTACATCATTTTTGTATGGATAAATTTCTTTTACTGGAGCAATAATATATGATTTTGTTGCTTTTACATCTTTAATTGCCGTCCAAAAACCACGGCTTAATTTTGGTGAAAGACTTGATTTTATTTCAATTGCTATAATTTTTAGACCTTTTACTAATACTAAATCTAATTCTGCACCTGCAATTGTTCTATAATAAAAACATTCCCAATCATTAAATTGATTAATAATATTTTCTACAATAAGTGATTCCCAAGATGAACCAAAATACGGATTACTATACAATTCTTCAAAATTTTTAATTCGTAATAAACAATGTAAAATCCCCGTATCTTTAATAAATATTTTAGGAGATTTTATCAATCTTTTTTTTATATTGATATGATAGGGTTCTAAAATTCGGATCATAAAAGTTTGATTTAAAATAGCAATATATTTTTTAACTGTTTTAGCATCAATACCTAATGATTTTGACAAACTATTGTATTTTAGCACTTGTCCATTTATGTGGGCAAGCATAATCCATAGTCTATGAATGGTTGTTGATGACAGATTAAAGCCAAACATCAGTAAATCTTTTTCTAAAAAAGTAGTAATGAAATTCTCTCTCCATAAAAAGGAATTTACATCATTTTTAGTTAAAATACTTTTAGGAAATCCACCTTTTAAGTGATACTCGTTTAAAGAAGTTTTTTCATCTACAATTTCTAAATATTGAAAAGGGTTTAATGTATTATAGAAAATTCTACCTGCTAATGTTTGTGATGTTTGCCGTAACAATTCTGGTGTTGCTGAGCCTAATATTAAGAATCTAATTTCTTTATTTTCATCCACAAAACTCCTTAAAACACTAAATAAATTAGGTTTTAATTGTATTTCATCAATACAGAATAAATTTACGTCTTTATTTAAATTAAAATAATACTCTGCGTCAGAAAGTAAATCTAAATCTGTTTTTTTTTCTAAATCTAAATATTTAACTTTTTTAAATTTAGATTTAATTTGTTTTGCTAAAGTTGTTTTACCAACTTGCCTTGGACCAATTATAGCAGTAACTGATATGAAATCAATACTTTCAATTATTTTCTTTGTTATTCTTCTTTTTATTAACATTTCTTGTTTTAATTTAACCTTACTAAATAGGAGTTAAGTTCCTGTTTAGAAAGGTTAAATATATGATATTTTATTAAATAAGCCTGCTTTTTTTATTGTTTATTAATAATTTAACCTTGTAAATAAGGAATACAAATCCTGTTTAGTAAGGTTAAATCAAGGTGTTAAAAAGTGTAATATACTGTCTTAATTTTTTCAGAAAAATCAACTTTCCACCAAACCAGAATAATGAAAATATGCAGCGCAGGCACCTTCGCTACTTACCATTGGTGCTCCAAGCGGATTGGTAGGTTTACATTTCTTACCAAATTCTGGACATTCAAAAGGTTTTTTAATGCCTTTCATAATCTCGCCAGCAATACATTCTTGATTTTCTTCGGCTTCTTCAATATTTACATCAAATTTTGCAGTTGCATCAAAATTCGCATATTTTTCTTTTACTTTGTAACCGCTCATTGGGATTACTTCCATACCACGCCATAATCTATCGGTTATTTCAAAGACTTCGTATATTATTTTTTGAGCATCTAAATTTCCTTCTTCACGAACAATACGTGCATATTGATTTTCTACCTCGGCTTTTTTCGCCTCTAATTGTCTTACAACCATTAAAATACCTTGTAAAACATCTAAGGGTTCAAAACCAGTAACTACAATAGGAACTTTATATTTTTCGACTAAAGGATAATATTCAAAATTACCCATAATCGTACAAACGTGTCCTGCGGCAAGAAATCCGTCAATATGACTGTCTGGGTCTTCCATTACATTTTCAATTGCTGGTGGCACTAATACGTGCGAAGCCAAAATACTGTAATTGTCTAAATTTTGTCTGTGTGCGTGAATTACCGATAACGCATTTGCTGGCGCTGTAGTTTCAAAACCAACGGCAAAGAAAACCACTTGTTTATTTGGATTATCAGCCGCAATTTTTACTGCTTCTAAAGGCGAATATAAAATGCGAATATCTGCGCCTTCAGCTTTGGCTTCTAACAAAC
>JALSLI010000069.1 GCA_026988395.1 Flavobacteriaceae bacterium
TGAAGTGATTTTTCTTTCCGGAATTTTTCAAGGAAAAACAACCGGAACACCAATTGGGTTTCAGATTATAAATAAAGACCATAAATCAAAGGATTACTCTAATATTAAAGATGTCTTTAGACCGAGTCACGCCGATTTTACGTATCAAAAAAAATACGGAATACGCGATTATAGAGGAGGAGGAAGGTCTTCTGCTCGTGAAACTGCTAATTGGGTGGTTGCCGGAGCAATTGCCAAACAAGTTATCAAACAATTTTTACCTACAATTACCATAAACGCTTATACATCTTCAGTTGGAAATGTATATTGCGTAAAATCATATCAGGATTTAGATTTTTCAAAACGAGAGGACAATATGGTTCGTTGTCCGGATGCCGATTTTGCCAAACAAATGGAAGAATTAATTGCCAAAACAAAAAAAGAAGGCGATACTTTAGGCGGAACGATTACTTGCGTTATAGAAAATACACCAATTGGTTTGGGTGAACCTGTTTTTGATAAGTTTCAGGCAAGATTAGCACATGCCATGCTTTCTATAAATGCAGTAAAAGGTTTTGAATACGGAGCCGGTTTTTGCTCTACAAATATGAAAGGTTCTGAGCATAACGATGTTTTTAATGAAGATGGCACTACAAAAACCAACCTTTCCGGTGGAATTCAAGGCGGAATTACAAATGGAATGCCAATTTATTTTAGAGTTGCATTTAAACCTGTTGCCACGATATTACAAGAGCAAGAAACGATAACGGTAAAAGGAGAAAAAACCATTTTAAAACCAAAAGGAAGACACGATACTTGTGTGGTGCCAAGAGCAGTTCCTATTGTTGAAGCGTTAAGTGCTTTGGTTGTGTTGGATTTGTATTTGTTGGTAAGATAGGAGAGAAGCTATTTTTTTATTTTATAATTGTTTATGGTTCTACGAACACTACCGTGTTTTAAGAGTAATTCTTGTGCTTTGTTTAAAGAAATATTTAGTTGATCTGCTATCATTTTTGTACCGCGTTTTACCAATTTATCATTACTTAGTTGCATATCTACCATTTTATTTCCTTTAACCTTATTTAATTTTATCATTGTTGCGGTAGAAAGCATATTTAAAATCATTTTTTGTGCTGTTCCGGCTTTCATACGAGAGCTTCCGGTAACAAATTCAGGTCCTACAACACATACAATTGGTGTTTTTGCAGCTTGGTGTAAAGGCGAATTTTCATTCATAGTAATGCAACCGGTTTCAATGTTGTTTTCATTACATTTTTGTAGAGCTGAAACTACATACGGCGTAGTTCCGGATGCTGCAATTCCAACAACAACATCTTTATCGTTTATTTGGTAATTTTGTAAATCTTTCCAACCTTGATTGGTATCATCTTCGGCATTTTCAACGGCTTTTCTAATTGCAGTATCGCCTCCGGCAATTAAACCGATAACCAAATCATCTTTTACGCCAAAAGTTGGTGGACATTCACTTGCATCTAAAATTCCTAATCTGCCACTGGTTCCGGCACCGATATAAAATAATCTTCCGCCATTTTTTAGTTTAGAGACAATAACAGAAACTAATTTTTCAATTTGAGGTAGAGCATTTTCAACTGCCAAAGCAACTTTTTTATCTTCATTATTGATATTTTTTAAGATTTCGGATACATTCATTTTTTCCAAATTAGAATAATGCGAATCTTGTTCGGTCGTTTTGATAAAACCCATTGCCTGATATTTTATAAATCAGGACTAAGGTACTTACGCATCTTAGTCCCGAAAATTATAGATTAAATAGTATCAATAATGTTGTTTAAAGTTTTGCTTGGTCGCATGGCTTTTTCCATTTTATCTTCATCCGGAAAATAATAACCACCTATATCTTGCTTTTTACCTTGTACTTGTAAAAGTTCTTCATTAATTTGTTTTTCATTTTCATTTAACCGGTTTGCAATTGGAGTAAAAGCATTCTTTAGGTCTGTGTCATTATTTTGTTCGGCTAATTTGTTTGCCCAATATTTTGCAAAGTAATAATGACTTCCTCTGTTGTCTAATTCATGAACTTTACGTGAAGGAGATTTTTTGTTTTCCAAATATAAATCAACAGCATCATCTAATGTATCTGCCAAAATTTGTGCTTTTTTATTATTGTATTTATCGGCTATAAATTCTAAGGAAGCACCTAATGCTAAAAACTCACCAAGTGAATCCCAACGTAGGTGGTTT
Organism: Flavobacteriaceae bacterium; assembly: GCA_026988395.1. Classification (GTDB taxonomy): domain Bacteria; phylum Bacteroidota; class Bacteroidia; order Flavobacteriales; family Flavobacteriaceae; genus S010-17. The sequence continues at coordinate 2,203 of JALSLI010000069.1, forward strand.
TCTTTTAAAAATTGTTCTACGTGTTTAGGAGCAGAACCTCCTGCTCCGGTTTCAAATAATCCTCCTCCTGCTAATAGAGGCACAATAGAGAGCATTTTAGCACTGGTGCCTAACTCTAAAATAGGATATAAATCTGTTAAGTAATCTCTTAAGATATTTCCGGTTACCGAAATGGTATCTTTGCCTTCTTTTACTCTTTGTAAAGTGTAATTATTAGCATCTTTTTGGTTCATTATTTTAATGTCTAAACCTTCTGTATCTAATTCGTTAAGATATTTTTCTACTTTTTTAAGTACTTCCGCATCGTGAGCTCTATTTTTATTCAACCAAAAAACGGCAGGATTTCCGGTTGCTCTTGCTCTTTTTACGGCTAATTTTACCCAATCTTTTACAGGAATATCTTTTGCTTGACTCATTCTATAAATATCGCCTTTTTCTACATCAAATTCAAATACTGTTTTGCCGTTTTCATCAATAACAAAAATTTGACCGTCAGACGGAATTTCAAAAGTCTTATCATGTGAACCATATTCTTCTGCTTTTTGTGCCATTAATCCAACATTGGAAACACTTCCCATGGTTTTTGGATCAAAAGCACCATTTTTTTTAACAAAATCAATTGTTGAGCTGTATAAATCGGCATAACTACTATCCGGAATTACCGCTGTAGTATCTTGTAATTCTCCGTTTTTATTCCACATTTTACCGGAATTTCTAATCATTGCAGGCATGGAAGCATCAATAATAACATCAGACGGAACGTGTAAATTGGTAATTCCTTTATCAGAATTTACCATGGCAATATCCGGTCCGTTTTCGATTGCTTTTTTAAGATCGGTTAAAATGGTATTTTTTTCCTTTTCAGGCAAAGTTTCTATTTTTTTTAATAAATCACCTAAACCGTTATTTACGTTTATTTCTAATTTTTTAAAGGTGTCTTTGTATTTTTTAAACAAATCTTTAAAATAAGTTTTTACGATATGACCAAAAATAATAGGATCACTTACTTTCATCATCGTTGCTTTAAGGTGTGCCGAAAATAAGTTTTTATCTTCTTTAGCCTTTTTTATTTGATTTTCAATAAAGCTGATAAGAGCCTTTTTGCTCATTTTGGTAGTATCTATAATTTCTCCTTTAAGGATAGGGAAATAATCCTTTAAAACAGTTTTTTTGCCGTTTTTATCTTGATGAATTATTTTTAATTTAGTAGGTTCATTAAAGGTTTTAGATTTTTCATTATGAAAAAAATCATCTTTTTCCATTGTAGCAATATTGGTTTTAGAATCTGACGACCATTGTCCCATACTATGTGGATTCTTTTTAGCAAAGTTCTTTACTGCTTTTGGTGCTCTTCTATCGGAATTTCCTTCACGTAAAACCGGATTTACAGCACTTCCTTTTGCTTTAGAATATTTTTTTTGTATTTCTTTTTCTTCTTCAGTTTCCGGGTTTTCAGGATAATCAGGTATATCAAACCCTTTGTCTTGTAATTCTTTTATAGTTGCTTTTAATTGAGGAACAGAAGCACTTATGTTTGGTAGTTTTATAATATTGGTGTCCGGTTCTTTAACAAGTTTTCCTAATTCAGCTAAGGCATCTTCTACTTTTTGATCAGTTTTAAGACGTTCCGGAAATAAAGCTAAAATACGTGTTGCTAAAGAAATATCCTTTGTTTCGATATTGATGTTAGCTTTTTTTAAAAAGGCTTTAATTATTGGTAATAGAGATCTTGTTGCTAATGCAGGAGCCTCATCGGTAAGTGTGTAGTATATTTTGCTGTTATTCATTTTAAGTGTATTTTGAAGTTGCACAAAGATACAAAATATTGTATTTTTTTACACTTTAAATTTTTTAAAAAAAGCAATATAAAAATGTGTTTATAATAATTAATTGTAGTAATTATTATTAATTGTTTAATATTTAAACTAAGAAGGATGCTTTTATGTGAAAATGTGTAATAAAAAAAACTCCAAGAAAATTCTTGGAGTTTTAAATTTGTTTAAATAAATGAGTTTAACGTCTTCTTTCTTTAATTCTAGCTTTTTTACCGGTAAGTCCTCTAAAGTAATAGATACGAGCTCTACGAACTTTCCCTTTTTTGTTAACTTCAATTTTTTGAATTGCAGGCATGTTTACCGGAAAGATTCTTTCTACTCCGATAGTACCGGACATTTTTCTAATAGTAAAAGTCTCTGTACTTCCTGATCCTCTTCTTTGAATAACAACACCTCTAAAAAACTGTGTTCTTACTTTTTTTCCTTCGTGAATTTCATAATAAACAGTAATGGTGTCTCCTGCTTGAAATTCCGGCCATTCTTTTTTTGTACCAAATTCGTTTTTAACGTAATTTACTAAATCCATTTTATTGGTTTTTAATGTTTTACAAAAGCAACATTCACGATTTTCGTCAGAGGTTGGTTTTGAGTTTGCAAATTTAATTCTTTTTTTTGATTGGCAAAGTAGAATTGTAATTTTAATTCAATTTTCTTTAAACTGATAAAGGAATCTGAAATTTATCGCTCTTTTCTTCTTAATTTTTAGTTATTTTGCAAATACTTTAAATTCATTATTATATACGCAATAGTCGACATAGAAACAACCGGAGGAAAATTTAATGAAGAAGGAATTACAGAAATTGCCATTTATAAGTATGACGGTAATGAGATTGTAGATACTTTTGTTTCTTTGGTAAATCCCGAACGTGCTATTCAACCTTTTGTCGTTAACCTTACGGGAATAAGTGATAAAATGGTTAAAAAAGCACCAAAATTTCACGAAGTTGCCAAACGAATTGTTGAAATTACTGACGGATGTGTTTTGGTAGCACATAACACAAGTTTTGATTACCGTATTTTAAGAACGGAGTTTAAAAGATTGGGTTACGAATTTGAAAAAGAAACATTGTGTACCGTAGATTTATCTAAAAAGTTTTTTCCGGAATTCGATAAGTATAAATTAGATGTCGTTTGCAAAAAATTAGGAATTGCCGTGGCAAATCGTCATCGTGCTAGTGGTGATGCATTGGCAACGGTAAAATTATTTGAAATTTTACTTCATAAAGATGCAAGTAAAAACATTATTCAATCTACATTAAAACCAATAGTGAGGTTTAAATTATCTTCTAAAATGGTGCGGTTATTAGATACATTGCCTAATAGTTTGGGCGTATTTTATATGCATGACCAAAAAGGAAACATTCTCTATATTAACAAGTCTAAAAACATCAAGCAAAGTGTTAATAACTTGTTTCTAAGAGAGTCTAAAAAAATTAAAACATTAATCGAAATAACAAAATCCATCAGTTTTGAACTTATGGGAAGTGAATTGATGAGTGATTTAATGTTATATAAGGAATTACAAATACATCGACCAAAATTTAATTCAGGTAAAAAAAGAAATAGCAAACCGATTTCTTTTTCTAATAATAATATGATTATTTTAGATAAAGGTAGAAATAGTAATGAGCAATCGGTTGTTTTAGTTGAGGATAATCATTATAAAGGAAATGGTTTTGTAGAATTAAATCATCAAATAAATAATTTGGAGGTTTTAAAAAATGTAATCACACTTGAAGAACGAGATGCACACAATGATTTTTTAGTTAATAATCACATAAAACGAAACAAAGTAAACAAGATTATTCGGTTTTAATGGATGCTAAAAAAAAATATGTTATTGCTGTTGTTGGTACAACGGCTATCGGTAAAACCTCTTTGGCTATTCAATTAGCGAAAATGTATAATGCCGAAATTATATCGGCGGATTCCAGACAATTTTTTAAGGAGATGTCTATCGGAACTGCTGTACCTTCAAAAAACGAATTAGCCGCTGTACCACATCATTTTATCCAAAATTTATCTATTTTTGACACGTATTCTGTTGGTGATTTTGAAAGAGATGCCTTACAAAAAATAGATGAGTTACATCAAAAAAACAATGTTGTTATCCTTGTAGGAGGAAGTGGTTTGTATCTTAATGCCGTTTTAAGAGGTTTGGATTATTTTCCGGAAATCGACAAACAAATCCGTAAAGATTTAAAAGAGGAATTAGATACAAAAGGAATTCATTCACTCCAAAAAAAATTAAAACAATTAGATGAGATTTCGTATAATAACATTGCAATTGACAATCCGCAACGTTTAATTAGAGCATTAGAGATTTGTATCGGAACCGGAAAAAAATATTCTTCGTTTTTAAATAAAGATAAAAGTAAAAGAAAATTTAAAACCATTAGTATTGGCTTAACCGCAGACAGGCAAATAATTTATAATCGAATAAATAAACGAGTAGATTTAATGGTAGCGGCAGGATTAATAGAAGAAGCAAAATCTGTTTATCCTTATAAGTATTTAAACGCATTACAAACAGTTGGTTATCGTGAATTGTTTTCTTATTTTGATGGTGAAATGGATATGGAATTTGCCATTTCGGAAATTAAAAAAAATACACGAAGATTTGCAAAGCGACAAATTACCTGGTTTAAAAAACAAGATGAAATAAAATGGTTTGATTACCTAGAAGATATCAATGTGATTAAAAAACACATCGATTCAATAATAAAGCAATAAAAAGGCGGTCTTTATTCTAAAGGCCGCCTTTTTTATAGTTCTGTGGTTTCAAGTTTTATTTAAAGAATCCTCCTAAAAGACTTCCTAAACCACCACTTTTATTATTACCCATTAGCATTCCTGCAACATCATCAATAACACTACCATCACCATCTGCATCTAATAAACGGTTAATTAAACTTTGTTGTTCTTGTTGTCCGTTCCCTAACATACCACCTAGCAAATCACCAATTCCATTAGCGTCTTTAACACCTGCCTGTCTTGTCTGTTTGCCTAAATATCCCATAATAAAAGGACCGGCAACTTTTAAAATATTCATTGCTTGTCCCATATCAATTCCACTGGATTTACTAACAGCCATAGCAACAGTTTCTTGTTTGCCTTGAAAAACATGTCCAATAATTCCTTCACCGTCTTGTAGTACATCTTCATTTACAGAATTACCACCTAATACATCACCCAATTGGTCTAAAATACTTCCATCATGTTTTCCCATTAGTGCACCTAATAACCCTTGTGCACCATCTGGAGTTGAAGCATTGTTTTTCATTGCACCTAAAATTAGAGGCATCGCCGTACTAATTGCTTTTTGCGAAGTTCCTTGTTCTAAGTTGAACTGTTTACTTACGCCTTGGATAAGAGTGCTACCCATGTCACTGTTTAATAAATCTAAAATTCCTGCCATTTTTCTTTTTTTAATAATTAATAATTTTTTTTGCAATTTACAAAATTTTTGCAATATATAATAAGAAATTATCGTACCATGATTTTATTTTTAAAATTTTTGTAAATTCTAAAAATCATTTTATATATTAGTCGCTTAAATTTATAAAATGAAAAAATTAGCATTGCACTGGAAGATTTTAATCGGAATGGTTTTAGGAGTTTTGATAGGTGTTGTATTTTCCAATTTTGAGGGAGGAAAAGAAATCATACAAGATTGGATAAAACCTTTTGGTAAAATTTTTATCAATTCACTTAAATTAATTGCCGTACCTTTAATTTTAGCATCCTTGATAAAAGGCGTATCCGATTTAAAAGATATTTCCAAATTGTCTAAAATGGGATTACGAACCATTGCTCTCTATATTTTTACAACAGTTATTGCCGTCTCTATTGGTTTGATTTTGGTAAATATGATAAAACCCGGGAATTCGATTTCCGATAAAACGAGAAAAGAATTAGTACAAAATTATGCCGAAAATGCTGTGAAATATAAAAATGCAGCCGAAAAACAGAAGGATAGCGGTCCGTTACAAGCATTGGTAGATTTGGTGCCACAAAATATTGTAAAGGCAGCAAGCAACAATCGAAATATGTTGCAAGTTATCTTTTTTGCGGTGTTTTTTGGTATTGGTTTAATTTTAATTGAAGAAAAAAAAGCCAAACCGGTTAAAGATTTTTTCGACGGATTTAATGAGGTAATTCTTAAAATGATTGACCTTATTATGTTAGCTGCTCCATATGGTGTTTTTGCTTTGTTGGCTGCTCTGGTTGTCGAATCACCTAGTGTAGATTTGTTTAAAGCTCTTGGCTGGTACGCATTAACTGTTGTTTTAGGATTAGCTTTGATGATTGTTTTTTATAATACTTTAGTCGCTATTTTTACTAAAAAACCGCCATCCTTTTTTATGAAAGGTATCGCTCCGGCACAATTATTAGCATTTTCAACCAGTAGTAGTGCAGCGACTTTGCCGGTAACTATGGAAAGAGTAACAGAGCACTTAGGAGTAGATGAAGAAGTGAGTAGTTTTGTACTACCAATTGGAGCTACTATAAATATGGACGGTACAAGTTTATATCAAGCAGTAGCTGCAGTATTTATTGCACAAGCTTTTGGAATGGATTTAACCTTAGGCCAACAATTAGGTATTATCGTAACAGCAACTCTGGCTTCTATTGGTTCAGCAGCCGTTCCGGGTGCCGGTATGGTAATGCTTATTATTGTTTTACAACAAGCTGGAATTCCTGAAGCAGGTTTGGCTTTAATTTTTGCAATAGACCGACCTTTAGATATGTGTAGAACAACAGTAAATGTAACCGGAGATGCAACGGTTGCTATGATTGTAGCCAAGTCTGTGGGGAAATTAGGAGAACCAAAAGTAAAAGATTGGGATGATAATTATCCTAAAGAAGAATAAAAAATAAAGTAAAGAACAACCAAACCTAATTACTATGAATATCTGTTTTTTGATGTATCCTTGGGATTCTATTAAGTGTCCCGAAAATGATACAAGTGTTGCACTTATCCATGAATGTGCAAAAAGAGGTCATGGAGTGGCTGTTTGCTCTCCTGCAAATTTAACCATTCGCAATAGCGTAACCAACGCATTTTGTACCATTATTAATAGAATGGCAGAAGTACCAAACAGCTTAAAAGCATTTCATAAAAAAGTAGAAACAAGAGAAGAAATGCTTCCTCTGGCAGGATTTGATGTAATTTTTATGCGAGCTGAGCCACCTTTAGATCCGATTATGCTTAATTTTTTAGATTCAGTTAAAGAAGATGTGTTTATCATTAATTCCGTTGACGGAATGCGTGTTGCAAATAATAAATTATATACAGCAGTTTTTGATGATCCGGATAATGAGATAATTCCGGTGACACATGTTTCTAAAAACAAAGAATATTTAATAAGAACCATTGAAGAATCATCGGCAGATAAGATGATCTTAAAACCTTTAAACGGATTTGGAGGTTCAGGTGTTATTTTAATTGAAAAAACCGCTATGGGAAACATCAATTCCCTTTTAGATTTTTATCTTCAAAATGCAATTGGAGGAAGCGATTATGTGATTTTACAAGAATATATTGAAGGTGCAGATAAAGGTGATGTAAGAATTTTATTGCTTAACGGAAAACCAATTGGTGCCATGCGAAGAATTCCGGGAGATAAAGACCATCGTTCTAATATTAGTGCCGGAGGAAAAATGGCAAAACACGTTTTAACAAATTCCGAAAAAAAATTATGTGAAAAAATCGGACCAAAATTAGTAAAAGACGGTTTGTATTTTGTTGGTATTGATGTAATAAGCGATAAACTTGTTGAGGTAAATGTGATGAGTCCCGGAGGTGTTACTTATGCAAATAAAATGTACAAAACCAGATTGCAAGAAAAAATAATCGATTTTGTAGAATTTAAAGTGCAAGAATTAAATGCCGGTTTTGAAAGACGTAAACGATTACGAAAACGTGTTGATGAAGCATAGTTAAAAGTGATTTTTATCATTATTTTTAATAAAATTAGTTTTAATTTTGCAAAATAATTTTAATTTTATGAAGACTAGATACAGTAGTTTACTACTATTTTTTATTGTGATACAAATTTTTTCTCAAAATAAAGTATCAAACGAAGAATCAATAAATTCCCGTAAGGGGAAATTTTTTGCATCGTGGGGTTGGAATAGAGATTCATATTCAAAATCAGATATTACTTTTAAAGGTAATGACTTTGATTTTACGTTACACAATGTAAAGGCAGACGATAAACCAAATCCGTTTGGTATTAAATTTTTCTCTCCGGGGGATGTAACTTTACCTCAGACAAATTATCGTTTAGGTTATTTTTTTAAAGACAATTATAATGTTGTAATTGGTGCCGATCATATGAAATATGTGATGCGTCAAAATCAGTCTGTAAAAATTAACGGTAATATAAATACAGGGAATTATACATACAATGGAACAAATTATAATTATGATGGCACATATCATGATTCGCAAATTGTATTAACCGATGATTTTTTAAAATTTGAACACACAGATGGTCTTAATTATATTTATGCAGGTGTAAATCGTTTTGATAATTTTAATAAATTACTACATATAAATACCAACAAATTTGAAGTAAATTTAGAAGAAGGTGTGGATGTTGGTGTTTTATATCCAAAAACGAATACCACAATTTTAGGAAATACCAGATATGATGAATTTCATATTGCAGGCTATGGTTTCGGTTTAAATACCGGATTAAACCTTGTTTTTTATAAACATTTTTTTCTACAAACTACTTTTAAATTAGGGTATATTAATATGCCGGATATTAGAATCACTAAAGATACCTCTGAAAAAGCAAAACAACATTTCTGGTTTCATGAAACCATTTATTCTTTTGGATATCGGTTTAATTTAAAATAATTTTTATTTTCCTTCTGTTACATAAATAACATTTAATACTTAAATATTTTTGTACTTTTACGACACTAAATTTTTAAACGTGTCTGCATGTCATTAGAAGCATATTTTAAGCCCTTCCGGGAAAACATTATAGGTATAAATCAAACTTTTATTTCCCCTTACGGAGAAAAAAAAATCGTTTATACCGATTGGACTGCAAGTGGAAGGTTGTACCAACCAATTGAAGAGAAACTATGTAATAAAGTTGGTCCTTTTGTAGCAAATACACATACAGAAACTTCGGTTACCGGAGCGGTGATGACCAAAGCGTATCACCAAGCTCGTAAAATTATAAAAGAACATGTAAATGCTAACGAAAATGATGTGTTAATTACCGAAGGAAGCGGAATGACAGGTGTAGTAAATAAATTTCAGCGTATTTTAGGTTTGCGTGTTTTTGATAATCTAAAAAAATTCACCACCATTCCAAAAGAGATAAAACCAATTGTGTTTATAACACATATGGAACATCATTCCAACCAAACATCTTGGTTAGAATCTATTGCAGATGTTGAGATTATACCTTATGATGAAAAAGGCTTGGTGTCTATCGATGGTTTTAAACAATTACTCGAAAAATATAAAGACAGAACCAATAAAATAGCATCGGTTACGGCTTGCTCTAACGTTACCGGAATTCAGCCGGATTACTACACGATTGCAAAATTGATTCATCAATACAATGGAGTTTGTTTTGTGGATTTTGCTTGCTCGGCTCCTTATGTAGAAATTGATATGCATAAAGATGAAGAAAGATATTTAGATGCGATTTTCTTTTCTCCTCATAAATTTTTAGGAGGACCGGCAACTTCCGGCGTTTTGATTTTTAATAAAAATTTATATCACAATCAAACACCTGACAATCCCGGAGGTGGTACCGTAAATTGGACGAATCCTTGGGGAGAACATTCTTATATTAATGATATTGAAATGCGTGAAGACGGTGGAACACCTGCTTTTTTACAAACCATAAAAATAGCATTTGCCATTCAATTAAAAGAAAAAATGGGTGTTACCAATATAATTGAAAGAGAACATCAACTAAATAAAATTATTTTTGATAAGTTAAACCCAATAAAAAACATACACATTCTCGCCGGACATATAAAAGATAGATTAGGTGTTTTTTCCTTTTATATTGATGAATTACATTATAATTTAGGCGTTAAGATTTTAAATGACCGATTTGGTATTCAAACACGTGGAGGTTGCTCTTGTGCCGGAACATATGGCCATTATTTGTTGCATGTTGATCAAAAAAAGTCACACGAATTAATCGATAAAATTCAGGATGGTTGTTTAATTGAAAAACCGGGATGGATTAGAATGTCCATTCATCCAACAATGACCGACGCCGAAATAAATTTTGTTTGTGATAGCATTATTGCCTTATCGGAAAATTTTGAACAATGGCAAAAAGAGTATCAATACAATACAAAATCAAATGAATTTATACATATTAGCAAAATAGATCCAACTAACGATTTGGTAAAATCTTGGTTTAATGATTAAAAAAAACAATAACAATGAAAAAGCATAAAAGAGTTTTAGGAATTATACCTGCCAGATATGGTTCTACAAGACTTGAAGGAAAACCTTTAGTAGATATTTGTGGCAAGCCTATGATTCAACGTGTTTACGAACGTGTAAAACAAGCTAATATCGATGTTGTTGTAGCAACTGATGACAAACGTATTTTTGATGCGGTTAAATTTTTTGGAGGTAATGTGGTAATGACATCAAAAGAACATAAAACCGGTACAAACAGATGTTTGGAGGCTTTTAATTTAATCGATGATAAATGTATCGATACGTATGATGTGGTAATTAATATTCAAGGAGACGAACCTTTGCTAGAGTCCAAACAAATACATGAATTGTTATCTTGTTTTAAAGATCCCAATACAGAAATGGCAACTCTGGTAATGCCTGTAAAAGATATACGAGATTTAGACGGAGGCGTGTTTGTTGTAAAAGATAAAATGGACAATGCTTTATATTTTAGTCGTTCCGTAATTCCTTTTGTACGTGATGTAGAAAAAGAAAATTGGATAGATAATCAGACGTTTTATAAGCACGTTGGTATGTATGGTTTTGTACCAAAAGCATTAAAAGAATTTGCCAATTTACAAGAAACTAACTTAGAACAATCCGAAAAATTAGAGCAGTTACGATGGCTTGAAAATGGAAAAAAAATAAAATTAGCAAACACTAAATACAATTCTGTGGCTGTTGATACGTTAGAAGATGTACAGAAAGTAATTAAAATAATTAGTAAATCATAACAGAATTAATTACTTTTGCAATTCGTATTAATTAAGAAACAGCAACAAATGAAGCAACTATTCAATAAATTAGGTATTGTATTTGTATTTTTTTTAAGTTTATTAACATCATGTGAAGATGATGTAGAGATTAATATTGGTAATATACAAGAACCCGTGACAGCAGAATTTCAAGTAGATTTTGATGGTCAAACTTGGGTTGCCGATAGAACAACAGCTGTTATAAATGATACCGAAACCATCATCACCGGATTTAAAGATAACGACCAACAAAAAGTGATTATTACTTTAAGTAATTCGGAAGTTGGTATATATATGGCAGATGCAAATGGTGCCGATGCAAAAATAGAATATTTTGAGTCACCAATAGCTCAGCCTTTTACAACTGAATTTTCAAATCCAATTGGTCGTGTAGATATTACTGCTCGTGATATGATACATAAATTAATTACCGGTCAGTTTTTTGGCATTTTACATCGTTTGACTCCTCGATTGGACAATCAGGGTAATCCCGTTTTAGATACAAATGGTAATCCGTTATACGATGATGAAACCAAAAATTTCACTAACGGAATTTTTAATAATATTGTATTTGTAACAGATGTTATTGATAATCCGGAACCTGATAATAACGAGTTTTTTGTTAAATTAGATGGTACTGAATTTGTAGAAACTGCCCTTATTGCCAAAAAAGAAGTGGTAAACGGTGTTGATGTAATTATAATACGTGCTTCGCGTTCAGGGTCAAATGAAGTAATTGAATTGCAAATGCCGGCAGATATCGTTACCGGAAATAATTTATTGGTTGGTTCAACAACTGATCCTGCAAATGAAACCGTAGCATTTTATCGAATTTTAAGTCCTTCGCAAACTTATGTGCCAACAGCCGGAACGATTGCCGTTCCTTTATTACAAGTGTCTTTACACGATGCAACAGCAAGAAGAATTGAAGGAACTTTCTCTTTTTCGGCAGTACAAGTAGGCGGAACAACAACGCACGATTTTACCGAAGGTAGTTTTGCGGTTACATATAACGAATAATTAAATTATGAAAGAGTTGTTAATCCAGTTTCCTTTGATAGCAGGTGTATTAGCGTCATCGATACATGTAATTTCCGGCCCAGATCATTTAGCAGCAGTAACACCATTGGTTGTTGAAACAGAAAAAAAAGGTTGGAAAATTGGGCTATCATGGGGCTTTGGTCATGTGTTTGGGATGTTGTCTATTGGACTTTTGTTTTTATTATTTAAAGATTTAATTCCTGTAGAAAAGATATCTTCACATAGTGAATCATTTGTTGGTGTTATTTTGATAATTGTTGGGTTTTGGTCGTTTTATAGAGTTTTTTATAATAAAAAACATCATGTATATCCACATTCTCATAATAAAGGTGGTTTTTATACTCATATTCATAGCCATGAATATATAGGTAATAATATTTCTCATGAACACTCCACAAAGAAAGAGCAAGGTTTATTAGCATCTTTTGGTATTGGGTTTCTTCATGGTTTGGCAGGAGTAGCTCACTTTATACTTTTATTACCTGTTCTTAGTTTTAATTCACAAATAGATAGTGTTATGTATCTTGTTGGTTTTGCAATTGGTACAGTGCTTTCGATGAGTGCTTTTGCTTTTGTTCTTGATAAAATTTCGTTATTTTCTAAATCGTTAGATAAGAAAATATTTTTTACAGGAGTAAGATTATCTAGTGGAATTTTTGCTATTTTAATTGGGATTTATTGGCTTTTATCATAGATTAATTTAGATTGATTCTAAATTAGTTTTTTTTTTTTTTTGTATAAAATAATAACTTTATATTGCAGTGCGATTAAATAAATAACTAATTAAAATCATCTACATGGCAATACAGAAGAAAAGAGATACTTATTTACAAACTATTGTAAAGCAGGGGTATTCAAGAAGAGATTTCATGAAATTCACTACCTACATGGCAGCTTTTATGGGCTTACAGAACTCAGCTATAGGGCAAATAACCAAAGCTTTGGAGACAACACCTAGATTACCCGTAATATGGGATCATTATCAAGAATGTACTTGTTGTAGTGAATCTTTTATAAGGTCTGATCATCCTATTGTTGCAGATATTATTCTAGATAAAATTTCGTTAGATTATTCTTTAACATTGATGGCAGCATCAGGTCATCAAGCAGAAGCAGCAAAGCATGATACAATGAAAAAGTATCATGGAGAATATATTTTGTGTGTTGAAGGGTCAATACCAACTGGTGATGATGGGAATTATTGTTGTATAGCAGGTAAAACAGCTATTGAACAATTTAAAGAAGCCGCAGCCGGTGCTAAAGCAATAATTGCATGGGGAAGTTGTGCTTCAAATGGGTGTGTGCAAGCGGCAGCTCCTAATCCAACTGACGCAACACCTATTCATAAATTAACAAATAAACCGGTTATTAGAGTTCCTGGTTGCCCTCCGATTGGAGAAGTGATGGCAGGGATTATTGTGCATGTTGTTGCGTTTGGAAAACTACCGGAATTAGATAGACAAAATAGACCTAAAGCATTTTATGCAAAAAGAGTGCATGATAGTTGTTACAGAAGAGCGTATTATGATGCAGGTTTGTTTGCAGAATCTTTTGATGATGAAAATGCAAAAAAGGGTTATTGTTTATACAAAGTGGGTTGTAAAGGACCAATGACATATAATTCATGCGGAACAATTAAATGGAATGGAGGGGTAAGTTATCCTATCCAGTCTGGTCACGGATGTATTGGATGTAGTGAAGATGATTTTTGGGATAATGGACCTTTATATCAACGTTTAACAGCCATGCCTGGATTTGGTATTGAAGCAACAGCTGATAAAGTTGGTAAGGCGGTTGCAGGTGCACTAGCAGTAGGTGTAGGAGTACATGCGGTTGCAAGTGTTATCGCGAAAAAGAAAGACGTGAGTAGACGTATTTCTAAAGGTAGAGAAAATAGAGAAAATTTAAAAGATTCATAAAAAAAATATTATAATGGCAGAAAGAATAGTTGTTGATCCTATTAGTAGAATCGAAGGACATTTAAGAATAGAAGCAGAAGTAAAAGACGGTAAAATTGTTGATGCGTGGAGTTCATGTACAATGGTAAGAGGTCTTGAAAATATAGTTAAAGGTAGAGATCCTAGAGACGTTTGGGCTTTTGTTCAAAGAACCTGTGGTGTTTGTACTAGTATGCATGCCTTGGCTTCTGTTCGAGCTGTAGAGGATGCTATTGGTATAAAGATCCCACCAAATGCAGAATTAGTTAGAAATATAATGTTAGAAGTGTTGTATATGCATGATCATGTTGTGCATTTTTACCACTTACACGCATTAGATTGGGTAGATATTGTAGATGCTTTGAAAGCTGACCCAAAAAAAACATCAGAACTGGCTCAAAGTATTTCTCCTTGGGCAAAAAGTTCAACTGGATATTTTTCTGACTTACAAAAAAGATTGACCAAGTTTGTTGAAAGCGGACAATTAGGAATTTTTGCAAATGGATATTGGGGGCATCCTCAGATGAAATTACCCCCGGAGGCAAATTTAATGGCAACAGCTCATTATTTAGAAGCTTTAGAATGGCAAAAAGAAATTGTTAAAGTACATGCTATTTTTGGAGGTAAAAATCCACATCCTAATTACTTAGTAGGAGGAATGGCTTGTGCTATTAATACAGATGATCCCGGAGGATTAAATGCTGAGCGTTTAGCTTTTGTAGAGAGATTATTGAAAGATGGTAAAAAATTTGTAGAGGAAGTGTATTTACCAGACGTGATAGCAATCGCTGGTTTCTATAAAGACTGGGGAGCAATAGGAACTGGTTTTAAAAATTATATGAGTTATGGAGAGTTCCCAACAGGAAGTTATTATGATGTTGATACATATAGATATAAACCGGGAATTATTTTAGATGGAGATTTAACAAAAATACATGATGTAGGTCATAGAAATGATAGTAACGATTATATTAAGGAGTATATTAACAATTCATGGTATGATTATTCCAGCGGAGATAATAATGAAGGTAAGATACCTTGGGAAGGAGAAACAAATATTAACTATACAGGACCCAAACCACCATATGAGTTTTTAGATGTAAATCAAAAATATAGTTTTATTAAAACACCTCGTTGGCAAGGAAAACCAATGGAAGTTGGACCTTTGGCACGTGTTTTAGTAAATTATGCAAGTGGAGAGGAAGGGACTGTAGATGAAGTTAATAAGTTATTAAAAGCATTAGATGTTCCTCCAACTGCATTATTTTCAACTTTAGGTAGAACAGCAGCAAGAGCAATATGTGCAAAGCAAGCTGCAGGATGGGCTATTGATGATTACAATAGATTAGTTAATAATATAAAATCAGGTGATGATAGAATGTTTACCCATGAAAATTGGGAGCCGGAAACTTGGCCAAAAGAATGTAAAGGAGTTGGTTTTGGAGAAGCTCCTAGAGGGGCCTTAG
>JALSLI010000070.1 GCA_026988395.1 Flavobacteriaceae bacterium
CACATGCAAGAATTCATAAATTACAACAATTAACATAATATTTCCTACCACAGGAACAAAGAGCAATAAAGTCCACCACCAAGGTCTTCCTATAATTTTTATTGCTACAAAATAATTGTAAATTGGTACAAATGCTTCCCAACGTTGTCTATTTGCTTTTACAAAAAGATTGCTAAAGACCAAAACTCCTATTACAAAGGAGGTTAATATGATTATTCCTATTAATGTTGTGTAATCCATAATTTTATTTTTTTCTGCTACGATTTTATAGCATTTTTTTTATCTATTTATAAGCCCAAAACATCTTTCATGGTAAAAATACCTTTTTTTTCTGCAACAAATTCTGCTGCGATAACCGCTCCAAGAGCAAATCCTTCTCTGTTTTTTGCTGTATGTTTTATTTCAATCTCATCTATTTTGGAAACATATTTTACAATATGTGTTCCCGGAACATCATCTTCGCGTTTTGCAAATATAGGTAGTTCTTTTTTGTTTGAAGTTACACCTAAAACCCATTTGTCTTTGTTAAAATTTTCCAAAATAGGTTTTGCTAAGCTTATAGCCGTTCCGCTTGGTGCATCTAATTTTTGTTTATGATGAATTTCTTCGATTACCGGAAGATATTCACCATAATTTTTCATCATTACGGCCAATTTTTCATTAAGTTCAAAAAAGATATTTACACCAAGACTAAAATTAGAAGCATATAAAAAAGTGCCATTATTTTTTTTACAAATACTTACAATTTCATTATATTTATCTAACCAACCTGTTGTACCGGAAATCACCGGAATACCATTTTCCAAACACATTTTTATATTATTAAATGCCACTCTGGGCAAACTAAAATCAATGGCAACATCTACATTATTTAAGGTATAATTATTGCTTTTAGAACTTATTTTGAGCACAACTTTATGTCCTTTTTTTATTGCAATCTTCTCAATTGCTTTTCCCATTTTTCCGTAACCAAATAATGCTATATTCATATTAAAAACGATAATTTAATGTTAGACCGTAAGCTACCTCATTTGAAATTGGTTGCAAAATAAAATTTGGCTTAAACGATAAATCGGAATCAATTTTTTTGTCCGGCAAATGTGCATCTACATTTGCCTCTAAAATATTAAGAGCATAAAGACCAATGGTAACAAATAGCATTAAATCTCGTTGTTTTTTATAATACTTTACACCGCGTTCCAAACCGTTAATATCGGTATTACCAAACTCATTTTCTTTACCGTCTAATTTTAATTTTAAGGCGGTTAAGTAGCGTTTGTAATTATCATCATTTCGTTTGTAAAAATAAATGGATGTACCTAAGGCACCGTAAACAAGCGGAATTTTCCAATATTTTTTGTTGTATGCTTGTCCGAGTCCGGGTAAAACAGCCGAATAAAATGCAGCTTTTGCCGGAGCAAGCGGATTTTCACTTAAATCCTTGTAATATTTTGCATCGTTAAAAACGGAATTGCTGTTATTTTGAGAAAAGCCAAAATAAACACCAAATAATAGAACGAGTATTTGCAAACGAAAATGCATTTATTTTTGAAGCAGTTTTTTTATGCGATTAAAATCTTCCTCCGAATGAAATGGAATTTCGATTTTTCCTTTATTTTTACCGGAAGTTTTTATTGACACTTTTTGTCCGAAAAAATTACTAAAATCCTTTACTGCTTTTGAAATATAGACAGGTGTTTCCGGTTTAACCTTTATCTTTTTAGAAGCTTTTTTTCCTTCTTTTATTTCTTTAACCAATTGCTCTGTTTGACGTACACTTAATTTATCGGAAAGTATTTTTTCGTAAATTTCAATTTGTTTTTTAGCATCATCAATATTAATTAACGCACGACCGTGCCCCATACTTAAAAAACCATCTCGCATACCGGTTTGCACAATAGGATCTAATTTTAAAAGACGTAAAAAATTGGTTATTGAAGAACGGCTCTTCCCTACTCTTTTTGCCATTTCTTCTTGCGTTAAATTAATTTCATCTATCATACGTTGATAAGAAAGTGCAATCTCAATAGGATCTAAGTTTTCACGTTGTACGTTTTCCACCAAAGCCATTTCGAGCATTTCTTGGTCGTTAGCCAAACGGATATAAGCCGGAATTGTAGTATTTCCTATTAATTTAGAAGCTCTAAAACGACGTTCACCGGAAACAATTTGAAAAGCATTTCCTTTTAATTTACGAACCGTAATTGGCTGAATTACACCTAATTCCTTAATAGAAGCAGCTAATTCTTGTAAAGCATCTTCATTAAAATAAGATCTTGGCTGAAACGGATTTACCTCGATAGAATCGATTTCAATTTCAACAATAGAACCAACTAATTTTTCGGCATTTTTATCACTTGCCGTTGTAATATCTTCTTTAGTATCTTTAAGTAAAGCCGATAAACCTCTACCCAAAGCTTGTTTTTTTCGTGCTTTTGCCATTACTCGTTTCGTTTTAAAATTTCATTTGCTAAATTAAGATAATTTACCGCTCCTTTACTGGTTGCATCATAATCTATGATACTTTCGCCATAACTTGGAGCTTCTCCTAATTTAATATTTCGTTGAATAATCGTATCGAAAACCATATCGTCAAAATGTTTTCTTACCTCATTAACCACTTGATTAGAGAGTCGTAAACGCGAATCATACATCGTAAGCAATAAACCTTCGATATCCAAATCTTTATTATGCACTTTTTGAACGGATTTTATCGTATTTAATAATTTACCTAAACCTTCTAA
>JALSLI010000071.1 GCA_026988395.1 Flavobacteriaceae bacterium
CCTTGGGTTCGGTATTATTAATTTCTTTTATTTTAATTTACTTAATTATGGTTGCTTTATATGATAGTTTTGTGTATCCGTTTGTGGTGTTATTTTCTATTCCTGCAGCAATTATAGGAGCCTTGTTAGCACTTAACTTATCACTTAGTAATTTAAGTTTATTTGCTTTATTAGGTTTAATTATGTTGATGGGATTAGTCGTTAAAAATGCGATTTTAATAGTCGATTTTACCAATCAGCTTAAAGCGAAAGGAATGCATTATTCCGAGGCACTAATTGAAGCAGGAAAAGGGCGTATGCGACCAATATTAATGACTACTTTATCAATGATTATAGGTATGTTACCAATTGCACTTGCCACAGGATCTGCCAGTGAATGGAAAAATGGTTTGGCTTGGGTGATTATTGGTGGATTAACATCATCTTTAATCTTAACGGTTTATTTAGTTCCTGTGGTTTATGCTGTTGTAGATAGTATAAAAGAACGGTTCGGGATAAAATAGTAAATATAGAAAGGAGTATTTTAATTAAAATACTCCTTTTTTATATTCTAGTAATATTTTGAATTTGAGTTAACAAATAGAAAGATGACAGAGTGATAAATTTTGTTTATAAAATTTTATTCTTTAATCGTTTTAAAATCATATAAAATGATGGATTCAATTTCATTTTGCCATTGTTCTACAGAAAAGACATTTGGATATTTAGTTACAATTGATGTTTCAATATAGGTTGTAATTTAAATTTCTTGCTTATTTTTTCTATAAATGGAATTAATGTATGTCCTTCATTAGTATTGCCTTTAAAAATATCATAGCTAATGGTATATCTTCCCAAACCAATAAGCAAACCTAAAAATATTTGTGGATTACTATGTTTTCCGTCTTTTGAAAAACCTGTCTTTCGTAAATCATCTTCATCGCTTACTTCAAACAAAAAAGTGGACATATCATAAAAAACAACGCATATTTCGTTATTCAAAACTCTTTTTTTGTGTGCAAATTTACTCAACCTGTTCGGCACCATCCATACAGATAAAACAACCGGAAAAACAAAGTTGGTTTTCGCTTTGTTAAAAAACACCACACCACAAAATCCGGTAAATAGGCTTAAAAAATAATAAACTTTATTTTTTAGTTGTTTTTTTAGAAATGGTCTTAACCCTAAAAATTCATACATTTTCTATTACAAAGCCAAACTACCTACTATAATTGAAAATGCTCAAAATTTATTTAGCTCAAAATTGGGCTACAATTATTTCTCTAAAAAATTCCTGCGCTTCCCAATTAGCTCACAACTTTTTTATTGTTTTTTTAAGGTGTTCGTGAACCATTTCATTAGGTTTCTATTGGTATTTTGGCTTTTCATAACGAAAACCTATGAATTTTTCGGGTTAAATGGTTTTTTCTTTTTTAGACTACGTCGGTTTTTTAAATTCAGTTGCTTTTTAATCTTAATTTCGTTTAATTTCTTTTTGTTTTTAATATCTGCTAAGGAATCTTTAATTTTTAATTTCTTTTCTTCTTTTTTTAATAAGCCAAAAATAGAATCTTCCATTTTTTTATAATCTTTTTGAATTTCTTTAGATTCTGTGGGTACTACCTTTTGAATTTTGATTTGGTTTTTATGTACTAATTCATCTTTTGTTTTTGTTTTACAACTTACAAAAAATAATAGGAAAGCAAAGCTAATACAGTTCCTCAAAAGTGTTAAACTCACCAGCTAGAAGTTTGTTAGCTGTTTCACTAGAAACAGTCATAAGTTCCCATTTAAATTCTTTGTTATGATTCCAAGAGTTAATTGCTTTACGGGTTGCTTCTAGTCCTTTTAATTTGGCAATATCTATTTCTTATTTCGCTTTAATACTACCATTTTACAGGTACTGTTATTCGTTCTCCTAATTTTTTACCATCTAAAAACTGTATAGAAATACTATCGTTTTTTGTTAATTTTTCAAATAATTCTTTGTGTTTCTTTTTAAATTCTGATACTGTGCCAATATGTAAAGTGTCTTTGTTTTCTGCTAGCATTTTTTCATTGTAGGATTTAAGTTCCTTTGTGAAGAATGAACTTGTGTCTATATAATGAACAGTATAGAAAACAAAATACTTATTTTCTTTAGGCAGAATTGTCTTTTTTTTATTATTAGAGATTTTTTTTAAAACGTTATTTTGCTCTGTATTAGCCCCTCAAAAGTTCGGATAAAATTATAGTTAAATAAATGTAATAAATTTGTCCATTATGAGTAAACGAACATTCACAAAACAGGAAAAGATGTCAATTTTAAAAGAGGCATCAGAACAAGGAGTAACAAAAACACTTAAAAAACACGGTATTTATCCAGCTACATATTACAGCTGGAAAGAGAAATTAGCCACTATGGGAGAGGAAGGTCTAGATTATGGAATGACTAAATCCCATTTAAAACGCATTCGTGATTTAGAAAAAGAAAACAGATTGCTCAAAGAATTGGTAGCCGAGAAAGAGTTAGAAGGCAAGCTAAAAGATGAACTAATAAAAAAGAAGTATGCCTTGCGGAAAAGAAAGAACTTGTAACACTGTACAATTCGCAAGGTTTAAGACTTGACAAAGTTTTAAGTATAGTGTCGATAAGCAAACATCAGTATTATTACAAACCGACCGGTAAAAAACAAGGGATTAGCAAATCAGAACATACCAATACAATTACTGGCGAATCGGTTTCAAATATCAAAATTGT
>JALSLI010000072.1 GCA_026988395.1 Flavobacteriaceae bacterium
GTTTATCTAACGCAAAAGCACAAAGTGCTAATTTTCCGTTTTGTACCATAGAACCTAATATTGGTGTGGTAAATGTACCTGATGAACGATTGGAAAAACTATCGGAAATTGTCAATCCCGAACGCGTACAACCGGCAATTGTAGAAATTGTTGATATTGCAGGTTTGGTAAAAGGTGCGAGTAAAGGTGAAGGTTTAGGGAATAAATTTCTTGCTAATATTCGTGAAACAGATGCTATCATTCATGTGTTACGTTGTTTTGATAACGACAATATTGTACACGTAGAAGGAAGTGTAGATCCTGTACGAGATAAAGAAATAATTGATTTTGAACTGCAAATTAAAGATTTAGAAACCGTTGACAAACGTTTGGAGCGCGTAAAAAAACAAATGCGAACTGGTGATAAAAATGCAGCCAAAGAATTTGAAACCCTAACCAAAGTAAAAGAAGGATTAGAAGGTTTAAAATCCGTTAGACAAATTGATTTAACCGAAACAGAATTTGAAAATTACATCAAACCACTCCAACTATTAACTGCAAAACCTATTTTATATGTTTGCAATGTAGATGATAAATCTGCCGTTTCCGGAAATGCGTATGTAGATGCCGTAAAAGAAGTAGTAAAAGATGAAGATGCTCAAATTTTGGTGCTTGCCGTTGGTACGGAAGCTGATATCAACGAATTGGAAGATTACGAAGAACGCCAGATGTTCTTAGAAGATATGGGTTTAACAGAACCAGGAGTTTCCAAACTAATTCGTCAGGCATATAAATTACTCAATTTACAAACATATTTTACCGCAGGTGTTAAAGAAGTTAGAGCTTGGACAATTCCTGTTGGTGCTACGGCTCCACAAGCTGCCGGTGTAATTCATACGGATTTCGAAAAAGGTTTCATTAGAGCCGAAGTCATTAAATACGAAGATTTTATAAAATACGGTGGCGAAAAACAAGTAAGAGAAGCCGGAAAATTATCCGTTGAAGGGAAAGAATATATCGTGCAAGATGGCGATATGATGAATTTTAGATTTAATGTGTAATTTTTATTAAACGATTAAATCGGAAGGATTTACATTTCAATCCTATTTTACTAATAACAAAGCTACTTTACAACAAACTAAATGGAATTTAAACTAAAAGCCACAGATAATCATTCTAATGCCAGAGCAGGAACCATAAAAACTGCTCATGGCAATATTGAAACACCAATTTTTATGCCTGTCGGCACTGCCGGAACGGTTAAAGGTGTACATCAACACGAATTGGAAAAAGATATAAATGCCGATATTATCTTAGGTAATACCTACCACCTATATCTAAGACCACAAACTGAAGTGCTCGAAAAAGTCGGAGGTTTACATAAATTTATGAACTGGAATCGACCTATTTTAACAGACTCCGGAGGTTATCAAGTTTATTCACTATCAAGTACACGAAAAATTAAAGAAGAAGGTGTCAATTTTAAATCTCATATCGATGGTTCTAAACATTTTTTCTCACCCGAATTTTCTATGGATATTCAACGTAGTATCGGTGCCGATATCATTATGGCTTTTGATGAGTGTACGCCGTATCCTTGTGATTATCGCTATGCAAAACGCTCAATGCATATGACGCATCGTTGGTTGAAAAGATGTATTACGCACTTAGATAATACTCCGGTAAAATACGGATACGAACAGACTTTTATGCCAATTGTACAAGGTAGTACTTATAAAGATTTAAGAAAGCAATCGGCAGAATTTATTGCCTCTACCGATCAACAAGCAAATGCAATTGGCGGTTTATCGGTTGGCGAACCTGCCGAAGAAATGTATGAAATGACTGATATTGTCTGTCAAATTTTACCAAAAGACAAACCCAGATATTTAATGGGTGTTGGTACGCCAATTAACATTTTAGAAAATATTGCTCTTGGTATCGATATGTTTGATTGTGTTATGCCAACAAGAAATGCCAGAAACGGCATGCTATTTACAGCAAATGGAAGCATAAATATAAAAAATGCCAAATGGAAAGACGACTTCTCTTCTATTGATGATACAGCAATTACTTATGTAGATACAACCTATACAAAAGCGTATTTACACCATTTATTTAAAGCAAAAGAATTTTTAGGAAAACAAATAGCCTCGATACATAATTTAGGCTTTTATCTTTGGCTAACTCGCGAAGCAAGAAAACATATCATTGCAGGTGATTTTACCACTTGGAAAAATCAAATGATAAAACAAATGAGTAATCGCTTATAAAGAAATTAACAAAGCTTTATAGTTACTACAAATAACTTGTTTTATATTTGCCTTAAATGTCAAACCAAATTAACACAATCGTTAAATGAAAATACTGGACAAATATATTCTTAAAAAATATTTCACTTCGTTTTTTTTTACGATTATTCTGTTAATTCCTATAGCAATTGCTATTGATATTTCCGAAAAAATGAGTAAATTTCTTGCTCATGATGATCTTTCAGTTTACCAAATCATAAAAGAACATTACCTCAACTTTGTTATTTTTTATACCAATATGTTTATGCCTTTGGCTTTATTCATTGCTATTGTAATGTTTGTTTCCAAAATGGCAAAAAACACCGAAATCATTGCTATAACCAGTGGCGGAATTTCATTTCCCAGATTTTTACGTCCTTTTTTAATTGGCTCCACCATTATTTTTTTTATTGCTCTATATGCCAATCATTTTGTTGTACCTAACGCAAATAAAGTATCGGAAGCATTTTTTAGAAAATACCTCACTAAAAACCCAAAATACAATAAAACATACGTAAAAGACATTAATTTACAATTAGATGATAACGGAAATTATGTCTATATTAAAAATTTTAATATAAAGAACAATTCAGGTTCGTACTTTTCATTTGAACATTTTGATGGCAAAAAATTAAAATACAAACTCACGGCTAGAAATATTAAATATACCGATTCTACATACGAACTAAGAAACGTAAAAAAAAGATATGTTTTTAAAGATAAAGATATCATTGAGAAAATGCCAAAAATGGATACAATCTTCGATTTTAAACCAAAAGATTTAATTTATGTAGATTATTTGGCTAAAGAAATGAGCTCTCCTGCATTGTACAAACACATCAAAAAATCAGAAAAAAGAGGAATTAAAAACTTAAATGCTTATCGCGTAGAGTTGTACAAACGTACAAGCTTGCCTTTTTCAGCATTTATATTATCCATCATAGCCGTTGCTTTAACACATAAAAAGAAACGTGGCGGAACGGGTATCAATCTAGCAATTGGTGTTTCATTATTATTTATCTATGTGTTTTTTATGAAAGTTACCGAAGTAATGGGTGCAAGTGCCACTTCAAATGCTTTTTTGTTGGTGTGGATTCCTAATATATTATATAGCATTATTGCTATTTACCTCTATTACAATGCAAAAAAATAGTATTAATAAATACCTGCAACTCCATTTTATTGTCTTTATTTGGGGATTTACAGCGGTATTAGGCAAACTAATTCCTATTGATGCTGTTTCTCTTGTCTGGTTTCGGTTACTCATTGCGGTTGTTGCTTTATATTTTATCGTTTATTTTTCTAGAATAAAATACAGACCAACAGGAAAAGATTATCTCCGTTTTGCCTTTGGAGGTACAATTATCGGGTTGCATTGGTTAACCTTTTTTTATGCGATTAAAATATCAAATGTCTCCATTACTTTGGCGGCACTTTCAACCGGAGCTTTCTTTGCTTCGATTTTAGAACCGATATTTTTTAAAAAGAAAATCCAACCTTACGAAATTATTTTGGCCGGTTTTACCGTAATCGGAATTATTTACATATTTAACGTACAAATAGAACATAGCACAGGTATCGTTGTAGCATTAATATCAGCTTTATTATCGGCTTTATTTTCCATCGTAAATGCGAATTATATTAAAAAATATGAAGCCAAAATTCTCACTTTTTACGAGCTTTTATTCGCTTTTTTACTGCTTAGTATTTTTATGTTTACAAATGGTGAATTTAACAACTCCTTATTTCAACTATCTTTAACCGATTATATCTATCTTTTAGTTTTAGGAACAGTTTGTACTGCATTTGCATTAACTTACTCCAATAAACTACTTCGGCAAGTAACGCCATTTACAATGATGCTTACGGTAAATTTAGAACCGGTTTACGGCACTATATTAGCAATTCTTATTTTTAAAGAATCCGAATATATGAATCCGCATTTTTATTATGGTGCAATTCTGATTCTTACAACAGTTATCCTTAACGGAATTATTAAAACCTTAAAAAAACGAGATTAATTTAAAGAAAACATAAAAAAAAACAAAAAGCAAACGAATAATTAAACAGAATTATATACATTCGTAGCGTAAATAAATACATCAAAAATGAATTATTTAGAATTTGAAAAACCGATTCAAGAACTCGAAGAGCAATTAGAAAAATGCCATAAAATCGGTAAAGAAAATGATATTGACGTAAGCAAAACTTGCGAATTAATCGAAAAAAAATTAATCCAAACAAAAAAAGATATCTATAAAAAACTAACACCTTGGCAACGTGTGCAACTTTCCAGACATCCGGATAGACCTTATACTTTAGACTACATAAATGCTTTTTCAAAAGATTCTTTTATGGAACTCCATGGTGATCGTTGTTATGGTGATGATAAAGCAATGGTTGGTGGTTTAGGCAAAATTGGTGACCAAAGTTTTATGTTTATTGGTCAACAAAAAGGATATAATACCAAAACCAGACAATACCGTAATTTTGGTATGCCAAATCCCGAAGGCTATCGTAAAGCATTACGCCTAATGAAAATGGCGGAAAAATTTGGTATTCCTGTTGTTACTTTTTTAGACACTCCCGGAGCGTATCCCGGACTTGAAGCTGAAGAACGTGGACAAGGAGAAGCCATTGCAAGAAATATTTTTGAAATGACCAAACTTAAGACACCAATCATTACTGTTATTATTGGTGAAGGTGCCTCAGGAGGAGCATTAGGTATTGGTGTAGGTGATAAAGTCCTTATGATGGAAAACACTTGGTACACCGTGATTTCGCCGGAATCTTGTTCTTCGATTTTATGGAGAAGTTGGGAACACAAAGAAGAAGCAGCATCTGCACTTAAATTAACTGCCGATGATTTAAAAAAGATGAAATTAATCGATAAAATCATTAAAGAACCATTTGGTGGAGCCCATGCCAACAGAGAAGAAGCTTTTAAAATTGTAGAAAAAGAAATTTTATCTGCTTATAAATCCCTGGAAAAACTAAAACCCGAAGAATTGGTTAAAAAACGAATGGATAAATATGCTAAAATGGGTGTATATAAAGGATAACCAAATATCAATAAAATACCACTCTTAATAAAAACTACTTAAAGACTACCAAAAAATGGTGGTCTTTTTTTTATAAGAAATTCAGACTAATTTTAGTAACTTTGAAATAAAAAAGAATGCAAAAGATATTATCTCCAAAACAAATATTAGAAGCAGATAAATATACCATCAAGCAACAAAAAATTACTTCCACCGATTTAATGGAACGTGCAAGTGAAAATTGCTTTCGTTGGATACACAACCGATTACAAGGAAATCCGTTACCCATAAAAATATTTTGTGGTATTGGAAATAATGGTGGTGATGGCTTAGTACTTGCTCGTTTACTAAAAAATCACGGTTATCAAGTAGAAACTTTTGTGGTAAATTTTAGTAAAAATAGATCTAATGATTTTTTAGTGAATTACGAAAAATTAAAAGAATACGGCTATTGGCCTAAAATGGTAAATAGTAAATCCGATTTACCTAATATTTCTGAAAACGATATGGTAATCGATGCCATTTTTGGCATCGGACTAAATCGTTCTCCGCAAGGAATTGCCTTAGAAACAATACAACATATTAACAAATCAAATGCCTATATTCTATCAATTGATATGCCAAGTGGTTTGTTTGCCAATCAACCGGTTACAAAAAAAGAGAGCGTAATAAAAGCTTTTCAAACACTTACTTTTGAAGTGCCAAAATTGGCTTTTTATTTGCCTGAAAATGCCAACTATTCTACAAATACAGCAATAATATCTATCGGTTTAGATAGCGACTTTATTGCTAAACAAAATAGTGATTTTTTTGTTATTGAAAAACAAGATATATTACAACGTTATAAGATGCGTTCTAAATTCTCGCACAAAGGAAATTTTGGTCATGCGTTGCTAATCGGAGGTAGTTTCGGAAAAATAGGAGCTGTTACTTTAGCTTCAAAAAGTTGTTTAAAATCCGGTGCCGGTTTGGTAACTACTTACCTTCCAAAATGTGGCTACCAAATTCTACAAACTGCAATTCCAGAAGTTATGGTAGAGGTAGATAATGAAAAAGAAATAGAATTTTTTAATTTTAAAACCAAAGCAAATGTAATAGGAATCGGTATTGGACTAGGAACAAGTGCCAAAACTCAAAAGGGCTTTTATTCCTTTTTAAAATCAAATAAACTTC
Organism: Flavobacteriaceae bacterium; assembly: GCA_026988395.1. Classification (GTDB taxonomy): domain Bacteria; phylum Bacteroidota; class Bacteroidia; order Flavobacteriales; family Flavobacteriaceae; genus S010-17. Next base: position 6,485 of record JALSLI010000072.1, read on the forward strand.
CTTTAGTTATTGATGCCGATGCATTAAACATCCTTTCACAAAACAAAGAATGGTTTTCTTTATTGCCAATAAATTCCGTTTTAACGCCACATCCAAAAGAATTGGAACGCTTAATAGGAAAATGGAAAAATGATTATGAAAAAATTGAAAAAACAAAACAATTTATTAAGAAATATAAAATCGTATTAGTTTTAAAAGGTCATCATACTGCTGTTTTTTATGAAAATAAAGTGTATTTTAACACAACCGGAAATCCTGCTTTGGCAACTGCCGGAAGTGGTGATGTGCTTACCGGAATTATTACAGGTTT
>JALSLI010000073.1 GCA_026988395.1 Flavobacteriaceae bacterium
TATTAGTTTTAAAAGGTCATCATACTGCTGTTTTTTATGAAAATAAAGTGTATTTTAACACAACCGGAAATCCTGCTTTGGCAACTGCCGGAAGTGGTGATGTGCTTACCGGAATTATTACAGGTTTTTTAGCACAAAATTACGCTACATTAGATGCTTGTTTAGTTGGTGTTTACCTTCACGGAGCAACAGCAGACATTGCATTAAAAGACCACGTTTACGAAACCTTTACCGCTAGCGATATAATTAATTACCTACCAAAAGCATTTCAATTTTTATTTGAAACTGACAAAAAATAATTTTCGGTGTGGCTTAACAGCCACACCGAAAAAACAACCTATTCCCTTTTTTTCTTTATTTTGTTACAAATTTAAAACCTAAACTTATGATGTTAAAATTAAAATTTGTGTTTCGTTTGTAATAACTGTATTTTAAATCCGCTTGTTTTAAAAATAATTGCCAAATATTTCCTTTTGCAAAAATATCGGTATAACGAATACCAAACCCGTATTGATTAGCATTAAATGCCGATAAGTCATAATCGGATGTGTAAAATTCATCTGCTGTGGTATGTGCTTCATATGGAGCAAAATAATCTGCTTGTGTTTGTGTATAATAACGATAAGACGGATACAAGGTAAACTTACTTGCAATTTTAATAGGTAATTCTACATTTGCTGTTTGCGAGGTAATTCCCCAATCATCAAAATAATATCTGTAATAGGTTTTTACAACTAAAAACTCATTGATATAATAATTTAAACGCATTCCCACAGGAAATTTAATCCGAGAACTCGGCAAGCGTTCAAAATCATCTGCTAATTGAAAAACACCTTGATTTTTACTTGTTGTATAAAACGGAATATCATTTGCTTTACCAATATAATAATTAGGTCTATCTTTAAAATAGACACGTTGCATCGGATTAGAAAGCCAGCCGTTTTGTTGCACTATGTCTGCAAATAAAGAAATTTGCATTCGTTTTGTTAAAATTTGAGATAAGCTTATAGAACCTGTATAAGTATTTCTTGCTTTATTATCAACCAGACTACTATTAAATGGTCGCCAAGCATTACTTAGACTTGCTTTATTAATAGGATTACCGTTTTGATCTAAAATAGTTACACCATCAAAAAAGCCTCGGAATAAATTTCCATCGGTTTCGTGATAAGATTTTATTTCGGTTGGATACACAGGTCGCCATTGATCAAAAAATAAATTGGCTTTTATGGCTATTTCGGTATTTTTTTGATTAAATAACCATGTGTGATTTGCACCAAAACCCAAAGAAAAATAATCAAATTCATTTGCAACGCTCACATTTGCTCCCCAGATTTTATTACGATTATCCGAACTATGCTGATAACCAATTACTGCATCTAACCAAACATCACTTTTTGAAGCACCGGACGATGCTGCCCAAGGTGTACCTGTAATACTGCTATTGTTAACCCTTCTGTCATCATCATCATCATCACCTCCTCTGGATGCTCCGGAAAACGGATTTAAGTTACTGGAAGAAGCCGAAGTATAAGCCGATATTGTACCGTCAACTGTTAAAACATCGTCTTCATTTAAAGGAATGGCTACGGTAATATTTGTAGCAAAATCATCTAGTTTTTCGGTTCCAATTCCACCTGTAACAGCAGCATTTTCTCCATCTTGACCGTAATAGCTTAAAAGCATATCTACCTCAGCCGTTTCCAATACTTTTTTCTTAAAAACCTTTGTAGAATTTTGTGTTTTTTGAGCATAGATTATGCTAAAAGAAAAAAACAGTATGATATATTTTATCGAATTCATTAATTATGTTTGTTTAATTATTAGTTAATTACAACCGCAACCTCCGCCGGTTTTTCCGCCGTTTGCTCCCGAAGCAGCTTCGCGATATACTTGTGCATTGTTTTCAAATTTTTCAACTTTGTTTGCGGATAGCTCCATATCAGGATCGCTTAAATATTGTTGTTCGTAACTTTTTACGGCAACACAAGAATTAAGCAAAATCGATAAGAGCAAATAAAATACATATTTACGGTACATAATTTTCAATTTTAATGTGATTTGATGTGTTAATTTTTCCTTTATCATCTATAATGATACATTCTACTTTTGGCAATTGATTAATTAAATTTAAACCAACTTCTTTTCCCATTACAAAAACAGATGTTGCCAAAGCATCTGCCAATTCGGCTTTTGGTGCAAAAACAGTAACACTTACTATTCCGCTTGACGGATAACCGGTTTTAGGATTTATAATATGTGAATAACGTTTGCCTTTAAACATTATATATTTTTCGTAATTACCTGAAGTTACTACCGCTCCTTGTTTTAAAGGTAATAAAGCAAATGCTTTATTTTTGTTAAACGGATTGGTAATTGCCACTTTCCAATCGGTACCATCAGGTTGTTTTCCCCAAGTATTCATATCGCCGGAGGCATTTATAATACCGGCTTTTACTCCTTTATCTTGTAATAATTTTTTGGCTTTATCGGCAGAATAACCTTTACCTATTGCTCCGAAACCAATTTTCATTCCTTTGTATTTTAAATAGACTGTAGTATCTTTTTCATTTAAAATAATATTTTGATAACCTACTTTTTCAACAGATTTTTTTATTTTTTCTTCAGAAGGAAAATCGGTCATTGAACCATCAAACTTCCATATTTTATCCATCGAGGCGTACGAAATATCAAAAGCACCATCCGTTAATTTGGAAATCACTTTACTTCGTTTAATCAAATCAAATAATTCCTTACTCACTCTTACCGGTTTTATTCCGGCATTTTGATTGATTTTAGAAGTTTGCGAATTTGGTTTCCAAGAAGAAATGATATTTTCGATGCGTTTAATTTCGTTAATAGCAATTTTAATTTCTTTTTCTGCTTTAACGGAATCGTTTTCCACTACGGTAATATCATATCTGCTTCCCATTAATTTGGTTACCTTAGTAAACCTTTTTTGCGAAAAACCAACAATATGAAACAATATAAAAAAGGTTATAACGAAATGGTGCATTTTAATATATAAATTAAGATTCTAATTTTTTAATGTATTCTTTTGGCGAAACAGCTTCGTAACTTAACTGTTGTAATACCTTTCCGGTAGCGTCTATTACCACAACAAAAGGAAAAATTCCATTTCTATTATAACGCTCTGCTAATTGGTTATTTTTAGCTTGTTGTTCTTTTGATAAGCGGTTTTTTTTCTTTCTCGGAAAATCGGCTTTAAGCATTACAAAGTGTTTTTTTGCGTATTCTTTAAACTCGGCAGATTGCCAAATTTCGTGATCTAATTTAATACAAGGAGTACACCAATCGGAACCCTGAAAAACCAACACAATTTTTTTGTTTTCGTCTTTTGCTTGTTTTTTTGCTTCGCTTAAATCCGTTAACCAAGTTTGAGCATTTACAGTGCTAAAAGCAGTTAATAAAATTGTAATTAATAATATTTTTTTCATCTGTTTATAATTTTATTGTTGTTATAACTTTTTATTATTGGATTTATTATCCGTTATCACTATTATCATCATCACCATTATCATCATCACCATTATCATCATCACCATTATCATCATCACCATTATCATCATCACCATTATCATCATCATCATCACCATTATCATCATCACCATTATCATCTTCTTCATCATCATTTTGACCATCTCCGTCTGCATCATCATCATCTCCATCTTCTACACCGTCATTATCGGAATCTGTATCTAAGTAATCCGGTGTGCCATCATCATCGGAATCACCATCTGCTACATCTCCGTTGTGATCATTATCTTCATCTGCTGTATCTACGCCATCGCCATCATCATCGGTATCTTGGTAATTTGGTGTTCCATCATTATCGGTATCATCATTGGCGGGATTCCCATCATTATCCACATCTTCATCTGCTGTATCTACGCCATCTCCATCATCATCGGTATCTTGGTAATCCGGAATATTATCGCCATCGGTATCATCATTTGTTTCATTTCCATCATTATTTGTATCTTCATCTACATCTGCTATTCCGTCATTATCATCATCGGTATCTTGGTAATTTGGTGTACCGTCATTATCGGTATCACAGCTGTTAATTGCATTTAAAAATTCGGTTTCATCAGTAATAGTTTGCGTACCGGTTGGTGTGACAATATCAAAAGGAAAAACTATTCCGTTTATATATAATGCATCTGTCATTGTTGTTAATACTATAAGTAATTGATCTGCATTTTCAACTACAACAATTGTTCCATTATTATAAGAAAGTGTAACAGGATACGCAAAATTAAAACAAAAATCATATTCTAAAGATAAGTTCATATCTGTTACTGTTTCGTCTAAAGAAGAAGTCTCAATTTTTGAAGACATGGTACTTGCTATTATTTTTGCCGTATCACTTAATTCTGTTTGTTCTTGCTGTTCAACAGGATTGTCTTTTGAAGTACAAGAAATTAAAATAAAATTTAAAAAAGTTAAGGTAATTAAGAGTAATTTTATGGCTTTCATAATATATAATTTTAGATTGTGTATATGTTTTCTAATAACAAAACGATTGACTTGGATTTTACCCTATTTTTTTTATAAAAAAGGTGGGAAATCAAAAATATGAATTTCCCACCTAACAAACTAACAATTTTTTTGTTGTATTTTATCCGTTATCTCCATCGTTATCACTTCCGCCATTGTCATCACCGTCGTTTCCTTCATTTCCATCGTCATTTCCACCTTCTTGATCATCATCTACACCGTCGCCATCTGCATCGGTATCATCTCCATCTGCTACTCCATCATTATCAGAGTCTGTATCTAAATAATCAGGTGTCCCATCATTATCAGAATCATCGTCAGCAGTATTTCCATTGTGATCATTATCTTCATCGGCAGTATTTACACCATCATTATCATCGTCTTGATCTTGACAATTTGGAATTCCATCTCCATCTGTATCATCGTTTGTTGGGTCTCCATCTCCATCTAAATCTTCGTTAGCAGTATCAATTCCGTCTCCATCATCATCACTATCTTGGTAATTAGGAACGCCATCACCATCTAAATCATCATTTGTTTGGTCACCGTTTGAATCCATATCTTCGTCTGTATCTGCAATTCCGTCGTTATCATCATCTGTATCGGTATAATTAGGATTTCCATCTTGATCTGCATCACAACTTGAAATAGCGGCTGCAAATTCTGTTTCATTTGTAATCGTTTGCGTTCCGGTTGGTGTTACCACATCAAAAGGAAAAGCAATAGCGTTAACATAAAGTACTGTAGTCATACTGTGTACAACAGTGGCTAATTCTGTATCATCATTAACAATAACTGTTGTTCCATCATTATATCCTAATGTAATTGGATATACAAAGTTGAAGCAGAAATCAAATTCTAAAACAGAACCTACACTTGCTGTTCCGCTTGCTGACGGACTTCTTAAAGTAGATGATGTAGTTGATTTTAAATAGTCTGAAACGATTTTTGCTGTTTCACTTGTTTCCGGCAATTGATCTTGTGTGTCATTCGGATTTGTATCTTTTGTACAAGAGAACAATCCTCCTACTAAGATTGCTAATACTAAAAATGTTTTTAATGCTTTCATAATTTAATAGATTTAAAATTTGTTTTTTTTGATTTAAAAATGTGTATTTCGATTAATCATTTATAAAACGAGTATGTTTGGATTTACCCTATAAAAAATATTTATATTTTTAGATATCTTACTATAACTATTTAATCAATTAAAATAAAACTAATCAAAAAGAGGGTCTCAATAGATGCCCTCTCTAAAAAAAACAATAACTTATCTGTTCTTTTCTATTGAACTCTATAGGTTATTTATTAATAAGTTTAAATAATTTATTAATTCTCTCATTCTGCAAATTAATGCCTTGTTGGAGTTTCCTTATGATTTCATCTTTCCGGTTATTTTGTTGTTTTAAATCTTCAATAACTTTGTTTTGTTCTTGAATAGCTTTTACTAACGGCACTACAAATTCGGCATAACGTAAGCCGTAGTAATCGTTTTCGTTTTTAGGTTTATCTACACCGCTGAAATCATACCCTAATTCTTTCGCTGCTTGTTCTACTTCTTGTGCTATAAATCCTGTTTGGATTTCTTTTTCGGCTTTTCTTTTGTATTTGATTAATTCCCCATTTTTACCATTACTTATAGAATCCGGTACTTTTAAAAATGCATCTATTTTTTTGATATCTAAATTATATGTTACCGGTCTAAGTTTTAAAATAAAATCTAGTCCTTTTACATTTTCTTTCACATTTTTTTTAAACCTACCGTCAGAGAGATTTGTCCAAGGTCTAAAACCGCCTATACTTGTAACATTACTTGCTCCTATTCTAATTTGATTTGAAGCAGATATAGGTGCAGCATAACCAAAAGCAGAAGAAAAATTAAAAGTTCCGTTTACATAAGCTGCATAACCTACAGCTGTATTATAACTACCAGTAGTATTAGCATTAAGAGCATTTAGACCTATAGCAGTATTTAAAATTCCTGTTGTGTTCCATGTTAAGCTTGCTGCACCAATTGCTGTATTATAATAGCCCGTAGTATTAAAATAAAGACTTTGTTCACCGTAAGCTGTATTGTAGTAGCCGGTAGTATTACTATATAATGAATAAGTGCCTGCTGCTGTATTAGAATATCCTCCTGTATTATTAAATAGAGAATACACCCCACCAGCAGTATTACGATATCCTGATACATTATACATAAGACTATTTACACCTAAAGCTGTATTCCAATACCCTGTTGTGGTACTTAATAAAGCGTTAACACCAATTGCAGAGTTAGAAATACCAGTAGTATTAGATTTTAAAGCATTTCCTCCAATTCCTGTATTATAATTACCTCCTATATTCTTATTAAGTGCTTCCCAACCTATACCTGTATTATACGTTCCCACTGCATTGGTAAATAAGGCTCGGGTTCCTATTGCAACATTGTAATTACTGTTATTGTTACGTAATGCATTTACTCCAACGGCAACATTTTCAATACCAGTAGTATTTAGATATAATGCAGAGTTACCTACTGCTACGTTTTGCTGTCCTGTTGTATTGGAGAACAAAGAGTTAACCCCAAATGCATTATTGTATAAACCGGTGGTGTTAGAATGTAAAGCATAATAGCCATTTGCTGTACTATTAAAACCAGTAGTATTACTAAATAAAGATTCAAAACCGGTAGCTGTATTCCATTTTCCTGAAGTATTATATCGAAGGGATAAATAACCTATTGCGGTATTACTGTCTCCTATGGTATTACCATATAAGGCAGCGTTACCAATAGCAACATTTTTAAAGCCTGTTGTGTTTGACCAAAGTGTATTTACTCCTAAAGCTGAGTTAAAACTACCAGTAGTGTTGTTTTCAAGGGATTGAAAACCTATACCTGTATTGTAATTACCGGTTGTATTTTTATTTAAAGATTTTAATCCACTTGCTGTATTACTTATACCTGTGGTATTTGAAAATAAAGAATTTCCACCCGTTGCAGTATTAGAATTACCGGTGGTATTTGAAAACAATGCTCCGGTACCCAAGGCAACATTAGAATAACCAGTGGTATTAGAAAATAGAGCTTGGTTACCAATACCCGTATTCCAATTACCGGTAGTATTTGCAAAAAGAGCTTTCCATCCGCTCGCTACATTACTATGGCCTATTGTGTTTGATGATAGTGCTAAAGCTCCATTTGCTGTATTATTAATTCCGGTTGTGTTTGCATATAAAGTTTGAAAGCCTACAGCAGTATTATCTCCTCCTGTACTGTTAGAATATAATGAGTTAGTGCCTATAGAAGTATTATGATGTCCCGTAGTATTGCTAAATAAAGATTGAAAACCAATTGCAATGTTATTAATTCCAGAAATATTTGAAAATAAAGCTTTAAAACCGTTTGCAGTATTATAATCTGCCTTGTTGTTGTATAAAGATTGAAACCCAATTGCTGTATTATAATTTCCAATTAAATTTGATTCTAAAGCACCTCCTCCAATTGCTGTATTAAAGAAACCGTTATTCCATATTAATGCTCTAGAACCAATTGCAGTATTTTGAAAGCCAATTGTGTTTGAAAATAGTGCCAGTGAACCAATTGCCGTATTATGAGATCCGCTCGTATTACTTTTTAAACTATAAAAACCAACCCCAACATTTTTATTATCTGTACTATCATCATTTAATCCGGCATTGATTCCTAAAAAGACAGAGGAACCATTATTGGTGCCGTCATTATCAGACTTCCCATCTAATAAATCGTTTATTTTATGAGGGTTAATTAGCGTATTGGCATCTGTCCAATTCATAGTACCGTTACCATCGGTTGCCAATACTTGATTTGCCGTGCCATCAATCGTTGGAAAAGCATATCCTGTTAAAGTTGGGTTTCCTATCTGAAATTGAGAATTGGTACGTAGGATATTGCCCGAAGCAGTATTATCTGCTCCAAATTCACCATAAATTAAGGCGTTGTTTGCATTGGCATTTCTATTTTCAATGAATAATTTATTATTTCCATTTGAAAAATATCCTGCTTGATATCCCAAAAACACATTTGAAGCACCCGTATTACTATATCCTGCTTCATAACCAACAGCTGTATTGTAAGAACCTGTTACATTAGAATATAATGATCTAAAACCACTAGATGTGTTTCGATAAGCACCTGTAGAAGTAAACATTGCTTCAAATCCTGAAACGGTATTCCTGTTTCCTACTGTAAGGCTAAATAAACTTCTTGATCCATCTGCTACATTGTAAGAGCCTACAGTAGAATATCTCATTGCATTAACACCGTTTGCTGTATTATTTATACCAGTTGAATTTTGAAATAATGCGTTAATACCAATTGCAGTATTTTGAACTCCTGTTGTATTAGAAAATAAAGCATTACCACCCAAACCTGTATTGAAATTACCAGTGGTATTATTAAAAAGAGAACGATAACCTATACCGCTGTTATAAATTCCTGTTGTGGTTGCTCTAATACTTTGAAAACCTACTCCGGTATTACTATTATTGGTACCATCATCATTTAATCCGGATTGCACTCCTAAAAATACTGATGAACCGTCGGAAGACGATTTTCCATCTAATAAATCGTCTATTTTCTTAACACCACTATTACCTCCAAGAGGTTTCCAAGAAGTTATGGGTTGATTCCAATAATAAAACCCTTTGTTTGGCGTCCCATTTCCTGTAATAAAAACCAACATACCGTCTTGTAATATTGTTGGGTTTGTTGTGGGAAAATTATTCATTTTTGGTATTAAAACACCATCTGTATTAGTTGGTGTAGTTAAGCTCGTTGCTTTAATTTCTAATTTGGCATTAGGAGTAGTGGTACCAATACCTACTTGCGAAAAAACAGGTAGGTAGCTTAAAAGGATTAAGAATAGTAATAGTTTTTTTATCATTTTATTTTAAATTTTAATATTTTTTACAATACATTACGGTAATATTTTTAGGTCTTGTTTCTGATCCTCCTGAATTAGTTGAATTAAAAGCAGGAATATCAAGAGTGTGGTTATGATTACCGGAAAGGAAAGAATTAAAAGGAGCTATTTTTACAGTATGCCGATGATACCCTGAGTAATCTGTATATTGCAAAGTATTAGGATGCCATTTAGAGTATCTTTTATATGTATTTCTTGCAGGTCTGCTTGGTGTATTATATCCTCCTACTCTATATAAATTTGTAGAATGTCTGTGATTTCCACCAAAGGCTGTATATGTATTTGGTGGATCTATGGTGTGCCTATGATTACCTGTTGTATTTGTATTAGTTGCAGGTGGATTTACTACATGATGATGTACTAATATTTGATTATTTTGTTTTGTACCAACAGCATCTCCGGTTGTCCCATCACCTCGATTTGTTCTACTTGCTACATCCGGATCCACTCCTGAACCATGATTATACCCTCGTAGAAATTGCCCTCTATAATCCGGTAAATTAAATGTTGTCGTGCCATTACCTGCACCATAACTCGTACCTATAACTGAAAATAAATCAGCATACGGTGTTCTACTTACAGCTGCACCATTATATTCTAAATATCCAGAAGGCACATTGTTTGTAGAAAAAGAAATAATTGTTCCTATTGGATTACTATCTTTACTCTTACCTAAAAGTCTATTCCAACTTGTACCGTTATAAAAATGAAATCCTTTTACATCATTTATTTGATTTACTAAAAGTCCTTCGGCCGGATTAACAATTGCTATACGCTGTGTAACAGTCATTCTAGGTATTAATACTCCTTTTGTAGTAGAAACAATATCTAATGAAGATGAATTGTTTGGTGTGGTAGTACTTATACTTACTTGTGAAAATGTATAAGCACTAATCAAAACTACAATGGTAAATAATAATTTATTTTTCATATCATTAAAATTTAATAAACCTCTTTTACTTCTCCATATCTGTATAATAAAAAGTTATGATTGCTATTATGAAACCTATGACTGTTAAATTTCAATAAAAACCAACAAGAAAAACGAGCTTTAAAACCCGTTTTTCAAACTAACCAACAAGAACTGAGTAACCCCCAAAATAATTCAAATAAAAATTTAATTCAATTATAAAACGATTAAACTTTTTTTTACCCTATCATTTTTTTTTTTATCTTTGAAAAAAATATCATATTATGAATCCAACACACATTCACTT
>JALSLI010000074.1 GCA_026988395.1 Flavobacteriaceae bacterium
TCAAGGTGAATTAATTGGCGTTGCCGGAGTAGAGAAAAGTTACGAAAAATTTTTACGAGGAAAAAAAGGAATAAAAAGATACCAAACCGATACTTACGGAAGAGTAATTGCTCCATACAAAAACGGAAAATTAGACACTCTAGCTAAAAACGGAAAAGACCTAACCTTAACAATCGATTCCGATTTACAACAATATGGCGAAAAATTATTGCAAAATAAAAGAGGTGCTATCGTAGCATTAGACCCAAAAACAGGAGAAATATTAAGTTTAGTAACTGCTCCAAGCTATAATCCTAATGATATGGTTGGTAGAAAACGTTCTAAATTTTCCAGAAAATACATGAGTGATAAATTTGATAAACCAATGTTTGACCGTAGTCTGCAAGCACAATACGCTCCGGGATCTACCTTTAAAATGGTTAACGGTTTGATTGGACTGCAAGAGCAAGTAATCACGCCATTTTCTGCATATCCTTGTTACCATGGATATCGTTATGGAAGAAGAAAAAATGAATTTATGGGTTGCCACTGTGGCACAAATGGTCTTGTTAATTTTAATCGTGCTATTTATAGATCTTGTAATTCCTTCTTTTCAAATGCATATAAAAAATCTATCGAAAAATATGTTTCTCCTAAAGTTGGTATGGATAACTGGTCAAAACATGTTCAAAGTTTTGGTTTAGGTAATTACTTAGGTGTTGATTTGCCTGTAGGAAACAAAGGACTTATACCTAATAGCAAATTTTACGATAAATTCTATCCAAGTTTTAGATGGCGAGCAGCATCGACCATATCAAATGCTATTGGTCAAGGACAAATAGAAACCACACCAATTCAATTGGCAAATATGACCGCTGCCATTGCAAATAAAGGATACTTTTTTACACCTCACGTAGTAAAAAGAATTCAAGATACAGTTATTGATGCCAAATACACAACTCCCAAATATACTACAATAGATTCGGTTTATTTTAATCCTGTGATTAAAGGAATGCAAGATGTTTTTGAAAAAGGAACCGGAAGATTTGCCAAAATAAAAGGAATGCATATGGCAGGAAAAACAGGAACAGTACAAAATTACATCAAAAAAAATGGTAAAAAAATAGCTCTTGCAGATCATTCAATTTTTATTGCTTTTGCTCCGGTTGAAAATCCTAAAATTGCAGTTGCCGTTTTCATTGAAAATGGTGGTTTTGGTTCGGCTTTTGCCGCTCCGATTGCATCTTTAGTTATTGAAAAATACCTAAACGGAAAAATATCCCGAAAAACTTTAGAAAAAAGAATAATAGATGCTTCTCTTTATAATGAGTATAACAAACAGCTAGATTCCTTAAAAATTGAGTAGAAATAAAAACATATTATTTAATGTAGATTGGAACCTCATCTTTATCTATTTACTGCTCATCTTTATAGGATGGCTAAATATCTATGCTACCAGTTACAGTTCCGAACATCATAAAATATTGGATTTTTCAGTTGCATATGGCAAACAAATCGGATTTATTATTACCGGATTTGCCATTATTATTTTTTTATTATTTGTTGAAAGTAGATTTTACATGCAATTTGGTAGTATTTTTTACTTAATTGCCATCCTTTCACTAATTGGATTATTTGTTTTCGGTAAAACCGTAAACGGAGCAAGATCTTGGTATGCCATAAGTAATTTTACGTTACAACCATCGGAATTTGCTAAAATTGGCGTCGCTTTAGGCGTTGCCAAACTATTAGGTGACAAACAATTTAAGTTTAACAACTTTCAAAATCAACTCAAAGCATTCACCTTAATTTTTATTCCATTAGCTTTAATTGCTTTGCAACCTGATATGGGTTCTGCCTTAGTTTTTTTTACTTTTTTCTTTGTTTTTTATCGCGAAGGATTACCAAAATATTACATTATTGTTGGATTAAGTTTTATTACTTTAGCAGTAACGGTTATAAAATTTGGTTTAATTCCTATTCAAATAACCTTATTTGGAATTTTCCTTATATTCTTATATTTCGTTTTTAAAAAGAATCGATATTTTTTCAGAAAATATTGGATGCAATATATTTTGATTTACTTTGCTGTTGCTTTCTTTTCTTTTTTTATCTCCTTTGTTTATAATAATGTTTTACCGCAACATCAGAAAGATCGTATCGATTTAACTTTAGGAATTATCAAAGATAATAAAGGTAAAGGATATAATATTTTACAATCACAAGTTGCTATCGGAAATGGCGGTTTAACCGGAAGAGGATTCTTAAAAGGACAACAGACCAAAGGGAAATTTGTACCGGAACAACATACCGATTTTATTTTTAGTGCTATTGGTGAAGAATGGGGATTTTTAGGCAGTACTTTTGTTATCTTACTATACCTCGCTTTAATCTTACGAATTATTCATCTTGCCGAAAATGCCAAATCCAAATTCACTCGTGTTTACGGTTACAGCATCGCCGCAATTTTCTTTTTTCACTTTGCAATTAACATCGGAATGGTAATTGGATTATTTCCTACAATTGGTATACCTCTACCCTTTTTAAGTTATGGAGGCTCTTCCTTTTGGGCGTTCACCATTTTACTTTTTATTTTTATCCGACTTTACGCCAACAATAAATACGAGTTATAAAGATTTTGTTCTTCCGCCGTCAACCGGAAGATTTATTCCGTTAATATAACTTGCCGCTTCGCTACT
>JALSLI010000075.1 GCA_026988395.1 Flavobacteriaceae bacterium
TGCAACGAGTAATAAAATTAATAGCAAGTAATTTTGTGATTGATATTTTAATAACTTTAGTTTCTTTTAGTTTTTTATTTTATTATTCTTGGCAAGTTGGCGTGATAGCTTTAGTAAGTTTACCTATTTATTTTTTAATTATTTATAGGTTTAATAAACGTATCATTAACGCACAAAAAGAAGTAATGCAAAGTTATGCTTTTAACGAAAGTAATTATATTACTTCCATGCAAGGTATTGCAACTATAAAGAATTTTAATCGTCAGACTTTATTTCAAAAAATAAACCAACTAGTTTATGGTAATTTTCAAAATAAAATATTTAATTTAGGTAAAATAAATATTAAGCTATCTTTATTATCTGGTATTGCAGGAGTTATATTTTTAATTGCTATATTATCATACACTTCTTATATGGTTTATAGTAGAATTATGACTTTAGGTGAACTTATGGCTGTATTAGGTATTGCAAGTTCATTATTGCCAAGTATTACCAATTTAGCGTTGATTGCCATACCAATTAACGAAGCCAAAATAGCCTTTAACCGTATGTTTGAGTTTGCAAATGTAGAAAAAGAAAAAACAGGAAATACAACATTAAAGATCTTTGAATCTTTAGATATACAAAATCTGTCTTTTAGATTTGCAGGTAGAAAACAGTTATTACAAAATATTAATTTAAGCATTAAAAAAGGTGAATTTATTGCTGTTGTTGGAGAAAGTGGTAGTGGTAAAAGTACTTTAGGGCAAATTATACAGCAATTTTATCCTTTTGAAAGTGGCGAAATTTTGGTGAATAATCAATACAAATTAAACGAGATTTTATTAAGTGATTGGCGTAATATAGTTGGTGTTATACCACAGGATATTCATATTTTTTCAGGTAATGTAATTGATAATATTTTACTTAGTGCAGAAGATAAACCAGAAAATGTAATAAAATTTTGTCAAGAAAAAGGTTTTGAAAAATTTATTACTCAATTACCTCAAGGTTATGCTACTATTTTAGGTGAAGAAGGTATTAATCTTTCCGGTGGTCAAAAACAAATTATTGCTTTTGCAAGAGTTTTATATAAAAAACCACAATTTTTATTATTAGATGAGCCAACTTCTGCAATGGATAGAAACACCGAAAACTTTACCTTTACCTTGTTACAGGAACTTAAAAAAGAAATTGCTGTTTTATTTATTTCGCATAGATTACACACCTTAAAAAAAGTAGCTGATAAAATTTACGTTTTAGAAAACGGTATTTTTGTAGCAGAAGGGAATCATGAAAAATTAATGAAAACATCTAATTTTTATAGCGATTTTTGGATAGACTTATAAAATTTTATCTCTCCAACTCATACTTCTTTCTAAACTTACGATATAATTGTTTTTGGTGTGTATCTAAATTAATTTCTCTTCCTTGGATAAAAGCGGTTTCTATATTATTTCCTCGCATATCCAAAGCATCACCGGTTGATATTATAAGTGTTGCATCTTTACCAACTTCTAAGGTACCCAACCGTGTATCTAATTCCATTATTTTTGCCGGATTACCTGTAAGCATCGCAACTGCTTTTTCATAATCCAAACCGTAAGCAACTGCTGTACCTGCATTAAACGGTAAGTTTCTAGTGTTCATTCGTTCCATATCTCCTGCGGTATCTAATGCAACTAAAATTCCTGCATCGTCTAGTTTTTTTGCCAATTTAAATGGTAATTTAATATCTTCATCATCGGTGTTTGGTAAAGAATGAATCCTCTTTAACACAACGGCAATATTATTTTTCTTTAATAAATCTGCTACTTTAATCGCTTCATAAGCCCCGATAATGACCATTTTTTTAATCTTATTTTTATTTTTAAAACTAATAGCATCGGTAATTTCGGTTTCGTTATTTGCATGTACATATAAAATTTTTGTACCGTTATACAAACCTTGTAATGCTTTCTGTTTAAGATTAATAGCATTAACAGGAGGAAATTTACTACTGTCAAAAAAATATTCTATTTCTTGTACTTGTTTGTTGTAATTTTTGTTTTCTTTTAAAGACGTACCGTTTGCCCACCAACCGGAAGTATAAAACGTTGCAGGCCAATTTAAGTGAATACCATCGTCTTCTTTAATCAAAGCATCTTCATAATTCCAAGCATCAAATTGCACTACCGAAGATGTTCCTGATACACGTCCGCCACGAGGTGTTATTTGTCCGATTAAAACCCCATTTGCTCTTACGGTTTCGGTAACTTTTGATTCCGGATTATAAGCAATAATACTACGAATATTTGGATTAAAAGCACCAATTTCTCTTTCGTCTATGGTTGCTTTTACGGCATCAATTTCTACCAAACCCAAAGTGGAATTCATCGTAATAAATCCGGGATAAATATGTTTTCCGGTTGCTTTAATTACCTTTCCTTTTATTGGTTTTTTGGTTAAAGAAGCATCATCCACAACAGTTAAAATACCATTTTCAAACTGTATAAAACTATTTTTAATTACTTTTCCGTTTCCTAAATGAGCGATTGCTCCAAGAATCGTTACCGGTTCGGTTTGTTTTGGAGCCGGAGTTTGTTGCGAAAAAGTTTGAAAACTTACTAATAAGGCAACAATAAGATACAGATTTTTTTTCATTTTTTTAGGTTTAATCAGATTAATACATCGAATCGCAGTGGTATAATGTATTCTTTTTAATTTTTGGCTCTTGCGTTTTTAATCCTTTGTTTTTTTCTTGTAACATCAAGTTTATTAAATCGTTTTTTTCTTTTTTGATTTCTTTTTGAAGTTTGGCATCGCGTTCTATATCAAAGTAAATTTTTCCGTCAATAATTGTTTTTTCCACTTTAGCAATAGACAACGGATTGGCACTCCACAAGACCAAATCTGCATCTTTACCTACTTTTACACTACCTACGTGATCATCTACGTGCAATAAAATTGCCGGATTTAAGGTTACAAATTTCCAAGCTTCTTCTTCCGATACACCTCCGTATTTCACCGCTTTTGCTGCTTCTTGATTGAGTCTTCTAGACATTTCGGCATCATCAGAATTATAGGCTACAGTTATTCCTTGCTCGTGTAAAATGGCTCCGTTATATGGTATGGCACCATTAACTTCATATTTATACGCCCACCAATCGGAAAAAGTTGAAGCTCCAACACCGTGTTTTTTCATTTTATCGGCTACTTTATAACCTTCTAATATGTGTGTAAAAGTATTTACTTTAAAATTAAATTTTTCGGCAACACGCATTAACATTGTGATTTCAGATTGAATATAAGAATGGCAAGTAATAAACCGTTTTTTATTTAAAATTTCGGCTAAGGTTTCTAACTCTTCGTCGAATCTAACTTCTTCTCCCTTTTTCTTTTTTGCATCGTATTCTTTTGCTCTTGTAAAATAATCTACATACACTTGCTCTACGCCCATTCTGGTTTGCGGAAATCTGAGCGAATTAAAGGGTGAGCGACTTTGTTTTACATTTTCACCCAAAGCGAATTTAATAAATTTATGATTTTTTACTTGCATTTCATCGGCGTTTTCTCCCCATTTTAACTTGATTAGAGCTGATTTTCCTCCGATAGGATTTGCCGATCCGTGCAATAATTGAGACATCGTTACGCCTCCGGCAAGATTTCGATAAATATTAATATCGTTTGGTCTAACCACGTCTTGAATCGTTACTTCGGCAGAGCTGTTTTGACCACCTTCGTTCACACCTCCACTGATTGCAATATGCGAGTGTTCATCTATAATTCCGGCAGTTAAATGCTTGCCTGTTCCGTCTATTTCGAGGTAACTATCATTTACCTTAAAATGTTCTTTTGCAGGAATTATTTTAAAAATTTTACCATCCTTTACCAAAACATCTTGATTTTTTAAAATTCCTTCTTTTTCATTTGTCCAGACCGTTACGTTTCTAAAAATGATATTTTGTTTCATAGGTTTTTTGATAAAACCGTATGCCATATTTGGGTAAGTAACTTTAAATAATTTTATTGGTTTTTCTTCTTTTTTATCCTTAACGGAAGGTTTTTTAGCATCATTCACTTTTACGGCAGAAAACGGCAAAATATTACCATCAGAAAGGGTTGCTTTGCCTGAAAATTGGTTGCTATTTTCCACTTTTGCCGATAAACGAATAAATCCGGTTTTGGTAGAATCTAACGGATGAATTAACATATTTAACCAACCATTTTTAAAAGTTGTTTTAGATTTTAAGGTAACGGAATCTAATACAATTTTAGTTTTTATTTTTTCCGGTTTACCCGAAAATGTCATTTGGTATTTTGTATTGGAAAGACTTAGCTCATAATCACCGTTTAAAGTAATAATCGTTCTGTCTTGAATTACATTTTTTACACCTTGAACCCAATTTTCATAAAGAATACTTTCAGTATCAAAAATTGGTTTTGAAGTAATTAAAAAATTGGCATAAGCACCTTTTTTTAGACTCCCTATTTTATCTTCTTGGTGTAGTAATTTAGCCGGAATTGTAGTCAAACTTTCCAATGCTTTTATAGTATCTAAACCGTATTTAATGGATTTTAATAGATTTGCTTTAAATTCTATAACATCTTTTAAATCGGCTGTAGTTAAAGCAAAAGAGATATTATTTTTCGCTAAAATAGCCGGATTTGCCGGAGCTTGATTCCAGAAACGCAAATCGGATAATGCTATTTTATTTGCAGTAACAGGATTGCTTACATCGTAAGGTTTCGGAAAATTTAACGGAATAATAAAACTTGTATTGATTGCTTTAATTTCGTCTATTCTTTCCAATTCATTACCTCCTCCTTTAATAATATAATTTTGTTTGGTAAATTTTGCCAATTTAGCAACTCTTAAATCGTTTAATTTATCGTTTGACTCAAAAATTATTGGTAAATTTTCATTTAAAATTGCTGCTTTTATACTAATATCTTGTGTTTGATTTGGGTTTTTTTTAAACCAATCTACATCCGATTTAAACTGTCTTATCAAAGCCAATTTACCCATTAAAGATGTTGGATAAATTTGGTTGGACGTACGACTTTTTGTAAATCCGTAATGCTGTATGGCATCTGTTTTTACAATTCTTTTGTTGTTAGAAACTTGGTCATTTAAACAAGTGATAAGTGATGTTCCTCTAACAATACCGTCTTTTACGTGTGTATTTACGGTTCCGAAACCTTGTTTTCGTAATTGTTCTGCTTCTTTTTTATCGTATTCAAAAAAGGAAATGGCTTTGGTTTCCGGTCTGATATGATCGTTCCAATAATAGCCATCACGATTGGAATCCCATTGTGGACGAATGCGAGAAGGTTTTATTTTTTTTGGTAATGTTATTCCAAAATCCGTATAAATATCTACAAAAGACGGATAAATAAATAAGCCTTTTAAATCAATTATTTTGGTGTTTTTAGGGACGCTTATTTCTTTACCAATGGCTATTATTTTATCTCCTTTTATAAGCATTTTACCGTTCTCTATTTTTTGAGAAGGTGTTTTAAAAATAGTAGCATTTATAAAAGCTGTGTATTGTGTTTTTGGTGTTTTTATCCCATCATTTTTCGGAAAATAATCCTGAGAATAAAGCGATAAACCAAAAAGAAACAAAAACGGAAAAAGAAAATATTTCATTTTATATGATTTTGCTACAAAAATACAAAATGAAAGGGATTTTTGTTGGAGGAACTTAAATTATTTTATTTTTTGTTGAAAAACCAAGGTTAATTTAAAACTAATTGGACGTTTCAATTAATCTTCGGCGATAAGCCGTTAATAGTTTAGATTTAGAAATAAAACCAAAATATTTGCCGTCTTTAATAACAGGTAAATTCCACGCACTGGAACCTGTAAATTTTTTCATTATGGAAGGCATATCATCTTCGCCATAATAAATAATATCCGGCGTTCGATGCATAATGTCTCTAACGTGTATTTTTTTATACATTCTCTTGTTAAACATCACATCACGGATATCATCTAACATTACCACTCCTAAAAATTCCATGTCTTTATTTACTACAGGATAAAGGTTTCTACTGGATTTTGCCACAGCTTTTTTAAGCATTCTACCAAGTTTTATTTCGGGAGTAATCGTAATAAAATTATGCTCAATAATCGTATCTACATCAATCATCATCATTGCATTTTTATCTTTATTATGCGTCATTAATTCTCCTTTTCTGGCTAACTCTGCTGCATAAATATTATACGGAATGTATTTTTTTGTTACAAGATAAGATATCGAAGAAACAATCATTAAAGGCACGAACAGTTCGTAACCTCCTGTAATCTCTGCAATTAAAAATATTGCCGTTAACGGAGCCTGCAATACACCTGCCATTAAACCTGCCATACCAACCATTGCAAAATTAATCTCAGATAAATGATGTCCGGAAACAGCACTTTCGTTAATTATCTTAGCAAAAACATAACCGGAAATACTTCCTGTAAAAAGTGTTGGAGCAAAAACACCTCCAATACCTCCGGCACCAAAAGTAAAGGACATTGCAACTACTTTAAAAGTCACTAATCCAACTAAAAACAAAATAGCAACCCAAATATCATCGGATGATAAATGAAAGAAATTCTGATTTGTAATTGCAGAAATATTTCCTTTTAAAACATTATTTATCGTTTCATAACCTTCACCAAAAAGAGGTGGAATAAAAAACACAATAACTCCCAATAAAGTACCTCCTATTATTAAACGTTTAAACGGATTTGAAAACTTCTTAAAAAAATCATCAATGCCAAAATACATCTTACTAAAATATATCGATGTAGTTGCAGATGTTATACCTAACATAATAAAGAATAAAACGTCATTTAATTTAAATTTATCGTCAATTCTAAAATGTAACAGCACGTCATCACCAAGAAAAAAGTATGAAGTTAAAACCGCTGTAACTGATGCTAGTAATAATGGCACCATCGAAGTCATCGTAAGCTCCAAACTAAATATTTCAACAGCAAAAACAATAGCGGCAATTGGTGCTTTAAATATAGACGACATTGCTCCGGCTGCTGCAGCTCCAACCAACAATGTTCTTTTTGTTTGATTTAGATGCAACAACCTCGAAAAGTTAGATCCTAAAGCTGCTCCTGTTGCTACTGTTGGTCCTTCCAAACCAACCGAACCTCCAAAACCAACAGTAAGAGGTGCCGTTAAAATAGATGCCCACATTTGATGTGGTGGCATGATCGCTTTTAATTTAGAAATAGCATATAATGTAGATGGAATTCCGTGACCTACCTTTTTTTTAATTACATATTTCACTAAAATTAAAACAAGAAACAGACCTATAATCGGAAAAATAAAATAAAAAGCTTGATGAATTTCTTTAATAAATTTTCCTTCTAATAGGCTTTGTATAAAATGTGTTAAATTTTTTAAAGTTACTGCTCCTAAACCGGCTAAAAAACCAATTATAGCACTTAAAATATAAATAAAATGCTCATTTGAAATGTGTTTGTAACGCCATTTCAAAAATTTAGTAATGATTTTTTTGGATTCCATTTTTTTATTACATAATCAAACGTACGCCTCCGAGTTCTTCAATTTTATACGGAAAATGATCTCCGGGAGAACCGATAAACATAAAATTAACAGGAATATGCCATTTTTTGGATAATTCATGAATTAATTTTGGACCGAATTTCCCTTCAATTTCAACAAATTCAATATCAATATCCGGATACTCTCTATCCAAAAATTCGATATCTCTTTTTAAATTTTCAGCAGGTTTTTCTCCGGGACGTAAAACGTGTACAATTTTAATCTTTCGCGTGTGTTCGTTATCACGAATATACATCATCACTTTGTTTAAATTTGCTAAATTATCACCTTTAGTAAAAAACACAAACTCTTGTGATATAATAGAGTTAATAGTAGAAATTACATAACTATCCACTTTTTTAATGAGTTTTAAAATCGCTCTTAAAATAACAATTCGGTTTAACATAATAAAGATAAAACCCATTGCAATTAAAAAATATGGTAAGAATAAAGATAAATTACTTGGTAACGTTTCTTTGGTTACTTCGCCTGTTACTTTGTCTATGTGTTCAATTACTTTTGGAGGCATAATAATGTTTCCCCAAAGGGCAACAACAACACCGGTCATGGCAATAATTATTCCGTACCATGGAGCACGCTCCGGTCGTGGTAATTTTTTACGTTTAATTTTTAATAAAATATTACCAATAACAAATAATCCCATAACGGATAAAAATGAAATTGTATATACTCCGGCAAGTAATACAACTTTACCTTCGGTTATAATTAAAACTGAAATACTTAACAATAAGAACATTATGATGATACGATAAGATGTTCCTTTTTTATTTTTCTTTAATAACCCTTGCGGAAGAATTCTATCTAAAGTCATCCTTTCTAACAAACCGGAAACTCCAACAAAACTAGTTAAAACGGCACCACTTAATACCAAAACTGCATCAATGGATACAATCCAAGATAACCAAGGACCTGCAGACACTTCTGCCATTCCGGACAATAACGTGTTTCCATAATCATTATTAATCGTTTCTATTGGAAAAATAGTAATTGCCAAAAATGCCATTAACGGATTAAAAATACTCACTACAATCCACATATTGCGCAAGGTTTTTGGAAAAACACCTTTTTCTTGCTCTTCAACAAAGTTGGCAGAAGATTCAAAACCCGAAATCCCCAACATAGAAGCAGCAAAACCTAAAAAGATCGCTTTCCATAAATTACCTCCTTGAGGCATGTAATTCTGATTTTCATGCAAAATATCAAAACCATGAGTAAAAAGGTAGTAAAGAATTGCACTTGTTAGTAATACCAAAGAAAATAAATGGAAAATAAAAATGGCTATCGCCACTTTGGCAGATTCAGAAATACCATTAATAACCAACATTGCAAAGGCTATTAATAAGACAACTGTTGCTAATTCTACATAAGTGGGGAAAATATAGTTTAAAGGAAAAGGAGTTTCATGATGTAATACATGAACAATATCCGCTAAATAATGCATTCCTTCACTACCAGATATTACGGCAGTCGCCATATAAGAAAGTAATGTTAAAGTTGCTGCAACCGAAGCCATCCTTTTGGTCGTAGTATTTAAAAGCACGTTGTATGCACCTCCATTTAATGGTAAGGCTCCTACCACTTCACCATATATTTTTCTAAAAAAGAATAATACCAAAGCCACAATAGCCAATGTTACCCAAGCATATTGACCTGCCCATAATATCGCTAAAGCGGAAACGTATAAAACTGACGAAGAAATATCATTTCCGGATATTGCGGTCGATGCCAGTTCTCCTAATTTTTTATGAACTTTTTTCTTTTCTTGTGACATAAGTTAGTAATTTTGAAAGTGCAAAGTTACTTAAAAAAATATAGATATTAAATTTGTTTTTCAAATTGCATTTTTATACCAAAATAAAAATTTATTCCTTGATTTGGAATGCCTAAATCTTTAAACCTGGATAAATGGTCTATATATTTTTGATTGGTAAGATTTTTTATACCCATACTAAATTCTAACGGATTATTTTTCGTTATAATTTTACCACTTATCCCAAAATTTAATAATTGATAAGCATTGGTTTCCGTTTCAAAAAGAGAAATTCTTGGTTGTTTAAATTTGTATATATGTTGTAAAAAAACATTAGTCAATTTTATTTTATTTCCTATGTTTAAAGAAGCCGAAACTGTAGAATTCACCTTAGTTTGTGGTATTAATGGCAACGGATTTTTATTTGTATCTTCTGCAAAAACCGTAGCAATATCAGATTCTAAATGCATCCAATGCATTTGGTGCGGATAGTAATGAAAACCTATTTCGCCTCCATATAAAAATGCATTTTTATGCGTGTAATTATAAACCGGATTAGAATCGATTACCAAATTAGTTGGTTGTAAAAAGATGTAATTTTTAATATAGTTGTAAAACGGATTTATAGAAAATCTAAAATGTTCGGCATTATAATCATACGAAAAATCGATTTGTGTTGCGGTTTCATTTTTAAGGTTAGCATTTCCCTTTTCATAACGATTTGTCCCTTCGTGTACACCGTCTGATAATAATTCTGATGTTGTAGGTGCTCTAAAACCATTAGAGACATTTGCTCTAAATTTAGACTTATTTTTTTTATAAACCAAACCACCGGAAAAGGTAATTCCGTTATAATTTCTCTGCAATGCAGGAATGCTCTCGGTTTGTAAAGCATCTATTTTTCGTTGGTCAAAACGAATTCCTGCCTGAAAATGCAATTTATCCAAATCTACATTACTTAAAACATACACGCCAAAATCATTTGTTGTAGCATCAGGAATTAAGACTTCTTCACCATTATTTTTATTGATTTGATGCATTCCTTGAGAGCCAATAACAAAATCAAATTTATTGTTTATTAAGGCAGAATTCCATTTTAAATTATAGGATAACGTGTTTAATTTTAAACCTAAAGCAGGATTTGTTCTACTGTCTTCAAATTCTCTTCGATAATTACTTGTATAGCCTAAAATTGCATTTAATTTACTTTGATTAGTAAAGGTAAATCTATTTTCAAAACTGATGTTATGGTTATTTATTGTTTGAAAAGGAAGTTGAAAATTACGAGAATTATCATCTGTATAATTAGCTCCTTCGGTTATACCGAAATTATTTTGTAAGAAACTGTATCGCAAATTGGTAATCCAATCTCCAATATTAAAACCAAAAGCAGTTTTAATATTTTTTTCATCAAATCGTGTGTCTTTTACACGTTTTCCATTAGGTATTTGATAATCGGCATGAGAATTATATGCACCAAAAAGATTAAATTTATATTTTCCTTTATGGATTTTAAATTTTGCATTGTTTAGATAACCTAAAGAATTGGAAACAAACTTAGATTGAGCACCTAATTCTATGGTGTTGTGTTTTGCATAGCGTTCATCTATAAAATAAAGCACACCACCAAGAGCATCAGCTCCATATAGTAAAGAAGCAGGACCTTTAATAACCTCAACACTTTCGATGCCTATGTCACCTACGCCTAAACCGTGTTCGCTTCCCCATTGTTGGTTTTCAATACGAATTCCTTGTGCATACGTTACAATTCTATTGCCGGATAAACCACGAATAACAGGTTTACCGATACCACTACCTGTTGTATTTTGTTCTACTCCTGCAATGTTACTAATGCTTTCACCTAAAGAAGCTGAAGGCATTTTTTGTAAAGTTGCTAATTTTTGATGTATGACACTTACCACAGCATCACGTTGTAATTTTCCGGTTGGAGCCGAAACAATTACTTCGTCTAAATTGAGATGTGCCGGTTCTAAATAAAAGGTTTTTTTAGATTCCTTTTTTACATCAATAACCGTATCGAGTGTTTTATATCCTAAATAAGAAATTACAATACGAAGTTTTTTTTGTTGGTAATGATTTACCGTAAATTCGCCTTTTTCATCGGTAGTTGTACCGGTTTTTAGTTCCGGAAAATACACCTCTACAAAAGCCATCGGCTCTTTTGTTTTTTGGTCTAATACAGTTCCTGTAAATTGTGCATATATTTGATTTATTGTTATAAAAAACAACACAAATAATACTAATTTTTTCATTTTTTGGGTTTTATGTTATGTAATTAGAGAAATTTCTCTATTAAATTTTTAAATACTATTTAAGTTGCGTGTGCCCGATAAAAATCATAGTATATTTTTAATGTAAATCAAAAAGATAAAATATTACTGTTATAACTATCTTAAAAACAATAAAATGATTTTTAAGATAAATTTTTATCTAAAATAGAGACTTAATCGGATACTAATTTACAATAAAACCGGTGGTGCACGAAGTAAATAAAAACGAAAGATGTATTTTGTAAAAACTGAAATTAGTGCATCTTTTTTTATGGTAAAATACACTAATTTGAAAAAGAAATTTGACGTTTTTACAGTATTAATAAAGATAGAAAATGTAAAAGATGCAATATAACAATCTTTTTGGTAAGCATGAAAATGCTTTTCTGTTTTTGTTGTACAGACTATATTTTGATGATGATTATGAAAAACAAAATCAATTCCTTTAGATAATATTGGTGTTAAAAAGATAACCAATAATCCGGTAGAAATTATATGTCGTATATTTTTATTCAACTTCAATTTTTACGTTTTTTTATGGTAATAATAACAGCCACTACAACAAAAACAACAACTCTTAAAAGTCTGCCAAAATTTGGATGTAGAGCCAATACCATTTTAACAATCTGTTTTTAAACAAAGTTCTTTTAACTGTTCTTCGTCAATCGGAGCCGGAGCATCAATCATTACATCGCGACCGGAATTATTTTTAGGAAACGCAATAAAATCACGTATAGTTTCTTGTCCGCCAAGAATAGAAACCAATCTATCTAATCCAAAAGCCAATCCGCCGTGTGGCGGAGCACCATATTGAAATGCATTCATTAAAAATCCAAATTGAGCTTCTGCTTCTTCTTTGGTAAAACCTAATAGATCGAACATCATTTCTTGGGTTTTTCTATCGTGAATACGTATAGAACCACCACCTATTTCATTTCCGTTTAACACCATATCATAAGCATTTGCACGTACTTTTCCGGGATTAGATTGCAATAAATTCATATCTTCCGGTTTTGGTGAGGTAAACGGATGGTGCATTGCGTGATAGCGTTTTGTCTCTTCATCCCATTCTAACAACGGAAAATCTACTACCCAAAGCGGTGCAAATTCTTTTGGATTTCTTAGGCCTAAACGTTCTGCTAATTCCATTCGCAAAGCACTTAATTGTGTTCTGGTTTCATTGGCATTACCAGAAAGTACACAAATTAAATCGCCCGGTTTTGCATTGGTTTTTTCTGCCCATTTTGCCAAATCTTCTTGGTCATAAAATTTATCTACCGAAGATTTATAGGTGCCGTCTTCATTTACTCTAACATAAACCATCCCTTTGGCTCCAATTTGAGGTCTTTGCATCCATTTAATAAGTTTATCAATTTCTTTTCTGGAAAACTTATTTCCTTGCGGAACTGCAATTCCAACAACTAACTCAGCTTCGTTAAAGACTTTAAAATCTTTGTGTTTTGCCACATCGTTTAACTCACCAAATTTCATATCAAACCGAATATCCGGTTTGTCGTTACCATAAGTTTTCATGGCATAATCATAGGTCATTCTCGGAAATTTAGCCACCTCAACACCATTAATTTCTTTAAGTAAATGACGTGTTAAACCTTCAAACGTATTTAATATATCTTCTTGCTCTACAAATGCCATTTCACAATCAATTTGTGTAAATTCCGGTTGTCTGTCGGCACGTAAATCTTCATCTCTAAAACATTTTACAATCTGAAAATATTTGTCCATTCCGCCAACCATAAGCAGTTGTTTAAAGGTTTGCGGTGATTGTGGTAGAGCGTAAAATTGCCCTTGATTCATTCTGCTTGGTACAACAAAATCACGAGCACCTTCGGGCGTAGATTTTATTAAATACGGCGTTTCTACATCGATAAAACCTTCTTTTGAAAGATAATTACGCACTTCCATAGAAACTTTATGTCTAAAAATAAGATTTTCTCTAACCGGATTTCTTCTAATATCTAAATAACGATATTTCATACGGATATCTTCTCCGCCATCGGTATTATCTTCAATTGTAAACGGTGGTGTTTGCGACTCATTTAAAACAGTTAGTTTATCTACTAAAATTTCTATTTCTCCGGTTGGAATAGCTGTGTTTTTAGATTGACGCTCAATGACTTTTCCGGTTACTTGAATTACAAATTCTCTACCAAGAGTTTTTGCCAATTCCAATGTTTTTTTATCGGTACGTTCTTCATCAAAAATGAGTTGTGTAATACCGTAACGGTCACGCAAATCCACCCAAACCATAAAACCTTTATCGCGTATTTTTTGTACCCAACCGCTTAAGGTAACTTCTTCGTTGACATCTTTTAATCGTAATTCTCCGTTATTGTGCGTTCTATACATATTTCTTTCTTTGAAAGTGCAAAGTTAAGATTAAATTTTTATTTCGATTAATAAAAGTAAATTATCCGATAAAAATCATTGAATCGTTCATTTTTATAAATCTTAAACTTGAATTTACTTAATTCTATAAGATTATCGGTTTTCTATTCATCCCAAAATAATTTGATTTAATCCCAAATTTCACTTGTCAAAAATTAATATTTGTATTTTTGAATACTTTTATGAAAAGGAAAGATTTATTAAATTTGAGGGAATTTAATTTACTCTTTTCTTTTATTATAGCTTATTTTGAAAAAACAAATTTACATACTATTAATTTTAATTCCGTTAATTAATTTTTCACAAGAAAATAAATTAGATAGTTTATACCGAAAAATAAATTCAACAGCTGTTTTTGGTGAAAAAGAATTTAAGACTGTTTCTATTTTTCATGAATACTATCTTAAAAAGGTAATTAAAAAACCTGTTTACAATAATAAATATGATTCTATTTATATTAAAGCATTGACTTGGGCGACTTTAAATAAAGATAAAAATACTATTTTTAAGGCAAAGCACCAGTTAATGGTATATTATTTCAGAACAGATAAAAAAAAAGATTTTGTAAAGATAGCCCTTCAATTAATAAAAAATAAAGACTTTCAAAAAACTGAAGATATTATTTCCACGCTTAATTTATTAGCAAATTATTATAAAGAAACCGAACAGTTATCTGAATTATTAAACATCTTGCCTTCTTTGTATAAATATACAGAAAAATACAGAAAAGATGATTATAGAATTCAAGAAGGTCCTAAAAATAATGAATTAGGAATAATTTATTTTCGACTTAAAGATTTTAAAAAAAGTAGAGAATATTTTTTCCAGGCTAAAAACAAGTATCATAAAACAAAGGAGTATTTTCAAGAATCCAGTTCTTTAAATAATATTGGTCTTACCTTTTTAAATGAAAACAAACTAGATAGTGCACAATATTATTTTGATTTAGGTTTAAAAACCTTACATCTAAACACAAAAATGGACAAAAAAAATGTAGATGCTTTTAAAGCTGTTATAAAAGGTAACATTGCTTCTATTTGGTTAAAAAAGGGATTTTATGATAAGGCAATACCTTATTATTTAAATGAATTAAGGTTAAACAAAAAGGAAATTCTTGATATTAATACTATTAGATCTGCTTACCTTAAATTAGGAAAAGCATATTTTTTAAAAAATGAAATTCCAACAGCTTTACAATATTTGGATTCTACTAAAAACATTCTCAAAATATATCCTAACAATATTATTGAAAAAGCATATATTGATTTAAAAGGAAAATGTTTGCTAGCTAATGGTAATATTAAAGAAGCAAATACGTATTTTGATATTTTAAAAAAATATAATGATTCTATTAAAAGAATGCGTTTTGAACAAAAAAATTTCCTGGCAACTGTAAAATATGATACCGAAAAAAAAGAAAAAGAATTGTTTTTATCCAAACAAAAAATAGAACTTCAAAAAACAAAAAACAAATACCAAACATTAGGTATCATTTTCTTATTAATGGTTTTAACGGCATTGTTTCTATTTATAAAACGTCTTTTAAAAAATCAAAAAAGAATAACCAAGCAAAAAAAACAAATACAACATTCTTTAGAAGAAAAAGAAATTTTATTAAAAGAAGTACACCATAGAGTAAAAAATAATCTGCAAATAATTGCCAGTATTTTAGAGCTTCAAAATGCTAAATTAGACAACAAAGAGCTAAATGATATCTTAGAACAAGGTCAAAATAGAATCCAATCTATGGCATTAATACATCAGCAACTATATCAAAGTAAAAACTTATCGGATGTTGCTATTGAAAAATATTTAAAAGCATTAATAAATCACATTGCTATTTTAAACAACAACTCTAATATTAAATTTAATATTAAAGCTAATCATCTTAAGTTTAATATTAATACAGCTATACCTCTTGGATTAATCATAAATGAACTCATTACAAATATTTATAAACATGCTTTTAAAAACAATGATAAAGGAGAGGTGTTTATAGAAATAAAACAAAAAAAAGAACATCTTTACGAATTAATTTTTAAAGATACCGGAAAAGGTTTCCCTGAAGATTTTGACTTTAATACAACAGACTCGCTCGGTTTAAAATTAATAAAAATATTAACACAACAATTAAAAGGAACAGTAACTATTAAAGAAAATGCCACGTTTATAATTGAATTTAGAGATGATGCAACTATTTAAAAACAACACACAGAACAAGATAAAAATGACTGAAAAAACAAAAATATTAATTGTAGAAGATGAAGCAATTATTGCCGAAAGTATAAAAATGACCATTGAGTCATTAGGTTATGAGGTTGTTGCTATTGCTAACAATGCTTTAGATGCAATTGAAATATTAAATACAAATACAGTAGATTTGGCAATTATAGATATTAATATTCAAGGTGATAAAAACGGTATTTGGCTAGCACAAAATATGTTTAAAAACAAACCTTTTATTTATTTAACTGCTTATGGTGATGACAAAACAATCCAACAAGCAATTCAAACAAAACCTTCAGGATATTTACTAAAACCTTTTAAAAAAGTAAATATCTCTACTGCCATTCAAATAGCTCTGGTAAATTACACTTCCGGAAATGTAGCAGATATAAATACAGACAGAAATATAGATAAAAACTTAGAATTATTACAATCTAAAGAAACTGTCTTTATCAAACAAAAAGATAGCTATATCAAATTAACCATAAATGATATTTTATTTATTGAATCTGATAAAAATTATTTAAAAATTCAAACAGAAAATGAAACTATAACCATTAGAAACACGCTTAAAGAGATTTCTAAAAACCTCCCTGTAAATTTCGTTCAAACACATCGTTCGTTTATTGTAAATGTACGACATATAAACAAAATCCAATCTTATAATATAAAAGTTGGATCTTTTTTAATCCCTTTAAGCTCAACGCATAAAAAAGATTTACTTTCAATCATAGAAACCCTAAACTAATATAGCCGAAAAAAATGCATAAAATTAATTTTGTTTAGTGTAAAATTTTAGATTCCGTAGAAATACCTTAGTATTTAATAGTAAAATGACGTAAATGAATAAAGATATTTTTCAAACTCCACCAAGTTTGGGCTTAAAAAATTTATAACTTGATTATTTTACTGCTTAAATTCAAGTAATAAATGCAACTTTTTTCGAGGCTTAGAGATTAGATTTATTTTTTCAAAAGAAAGGGAATAAAATCCCTTCCTTCCGAATGGATAAAAG
>JALSLI010000076.1 GCA_026988395.1 Flavobacteriaceae bacterium
ACTATTACTTTGCTTAAATTTGGTATCTAACAAGTTAGATGCGTTTAATTCAAAACCCCAAGCACTACTTTCTTTTTGATAAAAAATACTTGCATTTGCGTTTAAAAAATCATTATCTATACCATTGGCTGTTTTATTTTTATAGCTATTATAAGTAAAATCTGCTTCAAAAATAAAATCTTTATAATCGTAATTTAAGTACGTAAATAATTCTTCATTCGTATATTTTGTAATCCTTGAATTATGGTAAGTCGTAAAATCTTTTTTATAACCAATCTCTATATTTGGAAATTTTTTAAATAGTGTTTTTAAACTTGGTGTTATAGATATTGTATTACTTTTATTTTGACTTTGATTTCCATTTACTAATTGATAATAATCATTATAGCGATAATCAGTTTTTATTTTTCCTTTTATTTTTTTTACCGTTTTTGAAAAAATGCCATTTGCAGACCAATTGGTTTCAGGTTCATAAAACATTATTTTTGTACTAAATTGATTAATACCATCTAACTCTGTTACACGCTTTAATGTTTGTATTTTTTTATAGTAAAATGCGTGAAATGAAAAGTTATAAGCTCGATATAAATTAAGCTTATAATAACTAAAACTCAAAGTATGGTATAGACCATTTGATAAGGTCGTATTTCCTTTAAAAACACGATGAAAATTCGTTAACATGTAATTGTTCATTAATGATTTTACACTTGGAAAATTTACTTTTAATTTGTATTTGAAATTTAATTTTTCCGTGCTTCTAAAATTAACTTTTACAGCAAATTCTGGTAAAAATACATTTTTAGTAAAATGTGCTTTTAAATTATCTTGTTGTTGTGTATTCCAAAGGTAATTATGATAATATATTGCTGGTTTAAAATTCGCTTTTCCTATTTTAAATTTGTATTCCAAACCTAAATAAATATCTAAGAAATTATATCTAAAATCATTTCCAAATTGAGCAGAATTAAAATTATTAATTTCTACATTATTTAAGAGTTGATAATCCTCATTTCTAAATTGATTACTTGATTTATTTACTCCAAAACTGGTATATATATGATGAAATTGATGTAAAACCCAATAATCTTTTAATGCGGCATTAACGTTTTGAAAAACTATTTTTTTATCTTGGCGTATCTTATAAAAATCTTGCGGAGTTATTGGAATTAAATTTTCTAACAATTCTTGATTGGTATTCCAAGCTATGGTTGGTTTGTCTTTTTGATAGGAATAATTGGCATTAAAAGTTAAAGTGTGTTGGTTTGATAAATCGTTATTTAAACTGAGGTTTTGCGAAAAAGTAAAAACATCTAAATTAGCAATATTATTAATAATCGAATTTTGATTTGGACTCATGGTATTTATATTACCAACACTTTTATTTTTTGAAACATTAAAAACAGTATGAAACGCATAATCTGTTTTTTT
The DNA here is from genome assembly GCA_026988395.1 of Flavobacteriaceae bacterium. Lineage (GTDB taxonomy): Bacteria > Bacteroidota > Bacteroidia > Flavobacteriales > Flavobacteriaceae > S010-17. Next base: position 1,429 of record JALSLI010000076.1, read on the forward strand.
ACTTGGATCGTAATCTAAGGTAAGTTTACCGATAGTATAAAAATTTTGATCCGTTTTGATATTGTCTCTATTTTCAATAAAAGATATTCTGTAGAGGTATTTATTATTTGCTGTATTTTGTGTATCGGTTGTTGATTTTGCACCAATAACATACATGCTTAAATCGGTTGCCTTACTTACACTTTTTCGGATATTAAATGCACCAAAAATAGTACGATCTGCTTTATAATCTTGATTGCTTAAATACTGTGCAAAATCGGAACGATACAATTTAAAATAACTACTTGCATCTTTAAACATTTTACTAATACCTCCTTCAAACTCTATATAATCTTTAATAGTAAAAGATTTTTTACCTGTATTAGTAACATCTCCAATAAAATTTACGCTTGTCTTTGGACTGTAATAAAATAGTTTTGGGTGCGCCATGTATTTACTATCTATACCTGCACCGAGTTCTATATCTCCAAAAACAAATTTCTTTTTGTTTTCTTTTAATTTAATGTTTAAGGCTACTTTATCATCGTCTTGTAAGCCTTTTAGCATGGCTACATTATTGTAATTTTCTAAAATTTGAACTTTATCAATAGCATCTGCTGGAATATTATTTACGCCCAATTTGGTGTTTCCACCAAAAAAAGATTTGTCTTCAACTAAAAGTGTGGTTACCTTTTTCCCATTAGCTAATACATTCCCATTTCTGTCTACCTCAACACCTGGTAATTTTCTAAGTACATCTTTTAGTTTACGCTCGTTACCTGTTACAAAACTATCTGTATTGTATGTTATGGTATCTTGTTTTACTGTAACAGGTATGGTATACGAGATATTTACCTCATTTAATTGGTTCTTGTCTTCTCTTAATTTAAAATTGTAAATCGTATCTTTTGTAAATTCAAAATTTACTTTTTTGGATATATATCCTAAATAACTAACAGTTACCTCATAAATCTTTCCTTTTTTAATTTCTATTTTATATCTTCCTTGCTCATCGGTAATTGCAAAGGCAATATTTACTTTTTTATCTTTAGGTACAGCAAATACATTGGCATAACTTAATATTTGTACGCTATCCTTTACCGTGCCTTTTATTTGGAGGGTTTGAGCATGAAGTTGAAATGTAAAAAATCCTGTTGCTGGGAACAGGATTAATAAAATATAGAATTTCCTCATTTAATTACTTCTTAATATTACATTCC
>JALSLI010000077.1 GCA_026988395.1 Flavobacteriaceae bacterium
ATTGTCTAAAATTCCATTAGGCTTAACAGAAAGGTGTTCTTTATGAAATGCTTTTTTTAATTTCTCCATTGTTTCCTCAGATAATTCTTTATCTACATAAACAATGGCATTGTTTAAATCGCCACCTTTTATAAGGTTATTATCTAGAAGCATTTCTATTTCATGCAAAAAGCTAAACGTTCTGGCATCTGCAATTTCATTTTTAAAATCAGCGATGTTTTCCAACGTTGCATTTTGTGTACCAAGAATGTTTGTACCAAAATCTACCATTGTAGTTATACAATATTTATCAGAAGGCACAATCATTATTTCACTACCGGTTTCTTCGTCTTTATAAGAAATATTTTCAGTAACGATATACTCTTCAACAGGAGCTTCTTGTTCTTGAAGTCCGGCTTTCTCTAAAGCTTCAACAAAAAAACGAGATGATCCGTCCATAATTGGTGGTTCGGAAGCATTTAATTCAATGAAAAGATTATCGATATCTAGACCTACTGCTGCTGCTAAAACATGCTCTGAAGTATTGATTTTTACGCCATTTTTTTCGAGATTTGTGCCTCTTTGAGTAGCGGTAACATACTGTGCTAAAGCTTCGATATGAGGATTTCCTTCTAAATCGGTTCTTATAAATACAAAACCGGTATTTTCCGGAGCAGGTTTAAAAGTCATTGTTACCTTGTTACCGGTATGCAATCCAACGCCTTCTATAGAGACTTCTTTTTGGATTGTTTTTTGTTTCTTTCCTTCCATATAAATTACGCTTTATGTTTTTTTTCTAACTCGGTTATTCGTTTTTCAATTTTACCGAGGTTTTTAAAATGTACATACGATTTATTCCAATCGCTATAATTAAATGCCGGACTACCTTGTACGACAGCTCCTTCTTTTAAATTTCGACCAATGCCTGATTGTGCTTGAATTTTAACATAATCGCCAATGGTTAAATGACCTGCAAAGCCTACTTGACCTCCAATCATACAATTTTTACCTATTTTGGTAGAGCCAGCTATTCCGGTTTGCGAAGCAATAACCGTATTTTCGCCTATTTCTACATTATGAGCAACCTGGATTTGATTGTCTAGCTTCACTCCTTTTCTAATAATTGTGGCACCTAAAGTAGCACGATCTATAGTTGTTGATGCTCCGATATCTACATTATCTTCAATAATCACTTTACCTATTTGTGGTACGGCACTAAAAACACCATCTTTATCAGGTGTAAAACCAAATCCGTCGCAACCAATAACAACGCCTGCATTAATATTACAGTTTTTGCCTATTTCGGTTTCGGAATAAATTTTAACTCCGGAAAAAAGTGTGGTATCATCATCAATTTTAACATTATCACCTATATAGGTATTAGGATAAATTTTAACGCGATCACCTAAAACGACATTTTTGCCTATATAAGAAAATGCTCCAATATACACATCTTCTCCTAATTTGGCAGTTTTATCAACAAAATTAGGTGTTTCAATACCTACTTTATGCAATTTTACTTGGTTATAATATTGTAACAATTTAGAAAATGCTTGATATGCATTATCTACTTTTATAAGAGTCGTTTCAATTGGCTTTTCAGGCACAAAGTCTTTATCTACAATTGCTATGGAAGCATTTGTAGTATATAAAAATGGTGTGTATTTAGGATTTGACAGAAAGGTTAATGACCCTTTCTCACCTTCTTCTATCTTAGATAAGGTGTTAACTTCAACTTCCGGATTCCCTACGACATCACCTTCTAATATTTCTGCTATTTGGTTTGCTGTAAATTTCATTGTCTTGCAAAAGTAATAAAATATATAGATATTTTACATTTTGTGTTCCCTTTTGTTTTATATCTACTTATAAAGTTTTAGGAAAAGCAATAAAATGTTTAACAACCGGTTTGGTTAATGCTTCCAAATTAAAATGATCGGAAGCTTCTACCAAATCTTTTATATCTCCGTTTTTTTGTAAAATATAAATAGGTTCTTTTTCTTTGGAATAGGCATGATTGGAAACGCTTCCGGTAAAAACAAAATAATTAATTTCTTCTTTCTGTAACTTTAAATCCGTTTTTACTTGATCTTGGTGTTTTTTAATCTCGTCATTCGTAAAAATTTCATTTCGTAATATAATCTTAGGTAGCTTTCGCTGAATAATCATCTTACTCAAAGTAGAAAGCACAATATCAGGATGATTTTGCCAATCTTTTACTGCCATTATAATATCAAAATCGTCTAAATGAGAAAATTTGTCTAAAATTTTTACATTAAATTCGGTTTTAGTAACCGGTGTTTTTAAAAAATAAGCTAATGTTTTACTTGCCGGAACTTCTTCTCCTTTAGCAACTAAATCTTTTGCTCTTTGTAATATCTTCACTAAATTTTTTTCTGCTACCAAACTCGTTTTATGCAAATACACTTGCCAATACATTAAACGCCTTGCTATGATAAATTTTTCGGCAGAATATATTCCTTTTTCTTCAACGACCAACTTATCATCAACAACATTTAACATAGTAATTAAACGTTCGGAATTGACATTTCCTTCGGCTACACCGGTATAAAAACTATCCCTTTTTAGATAATCTAATCTATCGATATCTAACTGACTTGATATTAATTGATTTAAAAA
>JALSLI010000078.1 GCA_026988395.1 Flavobacteriaceae bacterium
GTCACAATCAAAAGGAACAATATGGCACAATACAATTATCAAAATGATAAAACATAAACCAATTACACAAAATCAAATTATATGGAAGCTAAATTAATAAGTCAATAAATTTATTATGAATTCGTTTAAACTTTATAAATGAGTTCTATTTTAAAAAATAATACCAATAAAATCCAAGATTTTATTGGTATTATTCTAATAAGCGTTGTCGTTTTCTGGTTTTTATATAATTTAAAACAGCTTGTTTACTGGTAAGCCAGTTTCTACCTTCTTTGTAAGCATCTATTTTACCTTGTCTTGCCAGCAAACTTAAATATTCTTGCCCATACGGAATATTTGGTTCTTTTACAATATTGCGTATTTCTTGGTAATCATCCTTACTGTTTGGTAAAGCGTTAATATAGATGTTTAATGAACGTTCTAAGGATTGACTCATTAATAACATTAATTTATTGTAATTGCCTTTGTTGGCTTGGTTTAAAGCTTCGTAATATTTTTTACGGTCATTACGTAGAATGATAGCAGGAGGAAAGCCATTATTTAACAAAATTAAATTCATAGCCAAGCGTATAGTTCTACCATTGCCATCAAAAAATGGATGTATCCAAACAAATTTATGATGAAAAACGGTTGCAAGTTCGATACTGTTTAATTGTAACGGATTTTCTCTTACAAAATGTATTAATTCATCTAATAAACCGGAAACTTTTAATGCGTTTGGCGGTACAAAGTTTGCTCCTTGTATGCGAACACCTGCATTACGGAGTCTTCCGGCATGTAAATCTTCAATATTATTAAGTATATAACGATGAACATCTAAAATAATAGATGCATCTAATCTTTTTTTTTGTGAAACAATATCATACAAATAGTTTAAAGCTTTATGATGATTGTTGATTTCAAAATGTTCTTTAAGCGGTTTTCCTTTAACGGTCATACCATCATTTAAAACAACATAAGTTTCCTGTAAAGTCATTGAATTTCCTTCGATGCTATTGGAGTTGTATGTCCATTCAATAGATAGAGCTTCTTTGATTTTTTGCAAAGCAATGTTAGGAAGCGGTCTGTGTTGGTTTAGCAAATCTCTTTTTTCAAGAAGTCTTTTAAAAGTGTCTGTATGTTTTATTCTATATGTAAGGTCTATGTTCCACATTGCTATTTTATTTGTACATACCACAAATTTACGCTTTTTTTATTAATATCGGATAATACTAAAAAGTTTTTATCCGATATTAATTTTTATATTATTTTTATAAGCCATTGATTATTTTTTACCTAAATTTGAAATCCTAATTTAATTTATTTATGTCTTACCAAAATAGCTTAAAGTACGCACAAGAACAGGATAAAAAAGATAGTTTACAAAAGTATCGTTCTAAGTTTTACATTCCTACCAATGACAATGACAAAGAGAAAGAATTAATTTATTTATGTGGTAATTCACTTGGTTTACAGCCTAAAACTACAAAACACTACATTCAAGAAGTGTTAGATGATTGGGCAAAATTAGGTGTTGAAGGACATACCGAAGCTAAGCATCCATGGTTGCCATATCACGAATTTTTAACCGATGCAATGGCAGAAATTGTAGGAGCAAAACCTATTGAAGTAGTGGTTATGAATACACTTACAACAAATTTGCATTTGCTAATGGTTTCTTTTTATCGACCAACAGCAAAAAAATATAAAGTTGTAGTTGAAAGCGATGCTTTTCCTAGTGACAAATACGCAGTAGAATCACAAGTGAAATTCCATGGCTATAATCCTAAGGATGCTATTATTTATTGGAAACCTAGAAAAGGAGGGGAGTTGCTACAAATAGGAGATCTTCAAAAAATAGTAGATAAACAAGGTGATGAAATAGCAATGTTCCTTATCGGAGGAGTGAACTATTATACAGGACAAGTATTAAATTTAAAGAAAATAGCTGAAATAGGACATCAAAAAAACATAAAAGTCGGAATTGATTTGGCTCACGGAGCCGGCAATATACAACCTAATTTACATGATTCAGATGTTGATTTTGCAGCTTGGTGTACTTATAAGTACTTAAATTCCGGTCCCGGAAGCCTTGGTGCTTTGTTTGTCCACGAAAAATATGCTCGCGATAAAGCTTTAAATCGTTTTGCTGGTTGGTGGAGTCATAATAAACAAACACGTTTTAATATGCGTAAAGAATACGATGTTTTGCCTGGAGCCGAAGGATGGCAACTTAGTAATCCGCCTATTTTATCCATGGCAGCAATACGTGCTTCTCTTGATATTTTTAAAGAAGTAGGTATGAAAAAAATACGTGAAAAATCTGATAAATTAACCGGATATTTAGAATTTTTAATTAATGAAATCAATTCCGATAAGGTAAAAATCATAACACCAAAAGATAAAAATCAACGTGGAGCTCAGCTTTCCATTCAGGTAAAAGATGCTGATAAATCGTTACATAAAAAAATTACTGACGCAGGTGTTATCAGTGATTGGCGTGAACCTGATGTGATTCGTGTAGCTCCTGTTCCGTTGTACAATTCGTTTGAAGATGTGTATCGTTTTGTTTCAATTTTAAAAGAATCTATTTAAGATGAAAAAAGAAAAAATTATAATTATTGGTGCCGGACTTTCGGGTTCTTTATTGGCTTTGCGTTTGGCTCAAAAAGGATATCAAGTAGAAGTTTATGAGGCTCGTAAAGACTTGCGTAAACACGATATTAGTGCTGGAAAGTCTATTAATTTGGCGTTTTCAGACAGAGGTATAAAAGCTTTAACAGAAGCCGGAATTATCGATAAAGTAATGCCTTTGTGTATTCCTATGAAAGGCAGATTAATTCACGATAAAGATAGTAATACGTTTTTTTCACCATATTCAGGTAACGGAGATAAACATATTAATTCGATTTCAAGAGGTGATTTGAATGCTATTTTAATGAATGAAGCAGAAAAATTACCTAATCTAAAAATATTTTTTGAAACCGAATGTAAAAAAGTGGATTTCAAAAAGAATGCGGCACATTTTTTTGATCATAAAGCTAAAAAAAAGAAAAAAGTAAAAGCTACTGTTATTTTTGGTGCAGATGGTGCCGGTTCTGCTTTGCGTAAAAGCATGTTTAAGCAACGTGAGGTTTTATTTAGTTTTTCGCAACAATGGTTAAAACACGGTTATAAAGAATTGTCGTTTCCGGCAGGTGAAAATAATTCTTTTTTAGCCGAGAAAAATGCGTTGCACATTTGGCCAAGAGGTAATTATATGCTTATTGCCTTACCTAATTTAGACGGAAGTTTTACAGTTACTTTGTTTTTATCGCATCAAGATGGGGAACATAGCTTTAAAAGTTTAAATTCGGCTGATAAAATTAAAAGTTTTTTTAAAGAGCAATTTCCTGACGCCTACACATTAATGCCTAATTTAGTAGAAGAATTTCAAAAAAATCCGGTTGGTGCTTTGGGTACAATTAAATGTTCTCCTTATAGTTACAAAGGAAAAACGTTGTTAATTGGTGATGCAGCACATGCGGTTGTTCCGTTTTACGGACAAGGAATGAATGCTTCTTTTGAAGATGTTACTGTACTTTTTAAGTACATTAATAAATATGAGGATGATTGGCAAAAAATATTTTCCGAATACGAAAAAGAGCGTAAAAAGGATGCTGATGCTATTGGCGATTTGGCTGTTGAGAATTTTTACGAAATGAGAGACCATGTTGCAAATCCACTTTTTAAAATAAAAAGAGAAATTGAACGAAAATTAGAAGCAAAATATCCAAACGATTATGCATCAAAATATGCCATGGTTACATTTAATCCTGATATTGGTTATTACGATGCTTTTGTTAAAGGAAATGCACAAGATAAAGCCTTTTTAAATTTAATTGAAGACAGAGAAATAGACTTAAATACGCCTCTTGATTTGGTGTTGCAAAAAGTAAAAACCAAAACAAATCAGATTATTGACGATGATAAAACTGCACATTTATTGTAATTTTAACAATATCCGTCGATAAATTTCTTTACTTTTGAACTCTATTTGTTATAATTATGAAACGATTCTTAATACTACTATTTTTATTATTTTCCTTTGTAATATATGCACAAAAGGAAATTCCGGTTTATTCAAAAGCTAAAATTTTTTATAACAATTCGTTAGACCTTGTAAAATTATCGGAAAATGGTATTCCTGTTGATCATGGTTTGCATAAAAAAAATGTTTTTATTGAATCTGTTTTTTCTCAAAAACAAATTAATAAAGCTAAATCCTTAGGTTATACGGTTGATATGCTTATAAAAGATATGGCTAAATATATTGCAAGCAGAAAAGCATCGATAAAAAGAAATGCTTCGCCTTGCGGTTCAAATTCGTCTTATCAAACGCCCGTAAATTTTGAATTAGGTTCCATGGGAGGTTTTTATACCTTAGATGAAATGTTGCAAGAATTAGACGATATGCATACATTGTATCCTAATTTAATAACCGTAAAATCGCCAATAAATAATTTTCAAACAGTAGAAGGTCGGAGTATTTATTTTGTAAAAATATCTGATAATCCTAATGTCGATGAAAATGAACCGGAAATGTTGTTTACAGGTATTCATCACGCACGTGAACCTGCGGCAATGCAACAATTAATTTTTTATATGTGGTATTTACTCGAGAATTATGCTACTAATGACGAAGTTAAGTCCATTGTAGATAATACCGAACTATTTTTTGTACCAATTGTAAATCCTGATGGTTACCGTTATAATCAAATAACCAATCCAAACGGTGGAGGCTATTGGAGGAAGAACCGAAAAAATAACGGTGGCGGAAATTATGGTGTAGATAATAATCGAAATTACTCTTACCATTGGGGAGAATCCGGCGTATCAGGACCAAATGGAGATACTTATAATGGAACAGCTCCTTTTTCAGAAATTGAAAATCAAGCAATAAAATGGCTGTGTGAACAGCATCAGTTTAAAATGGCCATAAATAATCATACTTATTCATCATTACTATTATTTCCTTTTGGTTATGCTCTTAACGCTCCAACACCTGATAATGCAACATTTGAAGCTATTTCAGGTTTAATGGTGCAAGAAAACGGTTATACTAATGAAATTGCATCGTCTTTATATTCTGCTGCCGGAGATTCAGATGATTGGATGTATGGCGATACAAGTACTAAAAATAAAATTTTTGCAATGACACCCGAAATCGGTAACAGCTTTTGGCCTAATCAAAGTGAAATTGAAGGAATTTGTAAAAATATGTTATATCATAATTTAACGGCAGCACATTTAATCACAAATTTTGCTTCGGTTAATTTAATGAATAACGATTTGTACATCAGTGGACTAAATTTTAACATTGATTATACAATTAAACGTTTAGGGTTGCAAGAACCTGCAAATTTTACAGTAAGTGTAATACCGATTTCTAACAATATTATTGCAGTTGGAAATGCAAATTCACATACAAATATGACAATGTTGGAGGAGCAAAGTAATTCTATTTCTATGCAATTAAATCCATCGATAATACAAGGTGATACTGTTGTTTATAAATTAATTTTAAATAATGGTACTTTTGATAAAGAGTTTTTAGTCGAAAAAATTTATGGTACACCAACAGAGATATTTTACGAAAACGGGAATACTACAAATCAATTTACTACAACAAATTGGGGAATTTCGCAAAGTTCATATTACACAGCTCCATATAGTTTAACCGATTCGCAAAACAGCAATTATAATAATAATGAAAACAGTACTATTACGCTAAATAATAATATTGATTTAACCGATGCCAATCAAGCATCCCTAAGTTTTTATGCAAAATGGGATATCGAAAAATCTTGGGATTATGTACAGTTTGAGATTTCAACGGATAACGGAGCTACTTGGCAACCACAATGTGGAAAATACACGAATAACGGTTTAGCACAACAAGGTATTGAAAACGAACCAATGTATGACGGTACACAAAATTCTTGGGTAAAAGAGCAAATAAATTTAAACGATTATCTGGGACAAAATATCAAATTTCGCTTTCAATTGGTAAGTGATGGTTTTACTACCGGTGACGGATTTTATTTTGATGATCTAAAAGTTTTTAAACTAGTAAATGCACAAGCAAGTATCGTTGCTAATACTTTTAATTTGTTTGAAATTTATCCTAATCCGGCAAAAAATATAATAAATATTCATACAAACCTTAATGAAAGTTTTAAAATTAATCTTATAGATATAAACGGAAAAAAAATATTGGAAAAAGTATTTTCGGGATATGATAATCAATTAAATATTAATAATTTGGATAGCGGAAAATATTTTATAACTTTAATAACCAATAAATTAAGTAAAACGTACAAAATTATAAAAAACTAATGGCAGCAGGAGGTTCAACATTATCGGTAATCGGTGCAATTGTAGCAAATTTATTAATAGCAGTTTTAAAATTTATCGCAGCAGCGTTTACCGGAAGTTCGGCAATGTTATCCGAAGGTATTCACTCTATTATCGATACAACAAATGGTTTGTTATTGCTTCTTGGTATTAAAAGAAGTAAAAAAGGAGCTAATAAAATTCACCCATTCGGACAAGGAAAAGAAATTTATTTTTGGAGTTTTGTAGTGGCAATTTTAATTTTTGCACTTGGTGGTGGTGTAGCAATTTATGAAGGTGTTAAACATTTAAATCATCCTCCAACCCATTTAGATACTTCAAATATAATGTGGAATTATGCAGTAATTATTGGTGCGATGATTTTTGAAGGAAGTAGTTTAATCTATGCGATGAAACAATTCCGTAAAAAATATCCAACCGGTTTTACTTCTGCATTAGAAGAAAGTAAAGACGCAGCTTCTATGGCGATAATTATTGAAGAATCGGCTGCTATGATTGGTTTGCTTATAGCTCTTATTGGTGTAACATTAACGCACTTTACTCAAAATCCGTTATACGATGCTTTAAGTTCTATCGCAATTGGTATTTTACTTTTTTCCGTTGCCGGATTTTTAGCCAAAGAAACACAAGATTTATTAATTGGTGAATCAGTTTCTAACAAAGATTTACAAATGATTAAAGACATTTTAAAGAGTTACAACCAATTGGAATTTTTCGGAAATATTAAATCTATGCATTTAGGTCCTGATGAAGTATTATTGGCTTTAGAGGTGAATTTTAAAGACAACGTAACCTTGCATGAATTAGAAAAAACAGTAGCTGATATCAAGAAGAAAATTAGAAAAATAGATCCTAAATTCAAATATATTTATATTGAAAGTAACTCGATTTCTAAATCTGATTTTAACTAAAAAACAAAGAGATGAAAATAGTATTGTCACCTGCAAAATCACTAGATTATACAACTCCTGTTCCAACAGATAAATATACACTTCCGGTTTTTTTGGAAGAAGCAAAATTATTAGATGAAGTACTTAAAGCCAAAACGCCAAAAGAGCTGGCAAAGTTGATGCATATATCCGATAAATTGGCAGAACTAAATTGGAAACGCTTTCAAGAATGGTCTGTGCCTTTTATTCCTGAAAATTCCAGACAAGCTGTTTTTGCCTTTAACGGAGCAGTTTACGATGGATTAGATGTCTATTCGCTAAATCAAAAGCAAATAAACGATTTGCAAAGTAAGTTACGTATTTTAAGCGGTATGTATGGTGTTTTAAGGCCTTTGGATTTAATGCAACCATATCGTTTGGAGATGGGAACTAAACTAAAATTTGACAAGTATAAAAATTTATATGATTTTTGGAAAGATAAAGTAAAGAATAAATTAAACGAAGAATTGCATGAAGATGAGTCGTTTATAAACTTGGCAAGTAACGAGTATTTTAAAGCAATTGATAAAAAACAATTAAAAACAAAGATTATTACACCTGTTTTTAAAGATTTAAAAAATGGAGAACTAAAAATAATTGCTATCTATGCAAAAAAAGCAAGAGGAATGATGGTACGATATATTGTAGAAAACAGTATCGAAAAAGCCGAAGATTTAAAAGGTTTTAATATGGCAAATTATGCTTTTGACAGTAAATTATCAACCGATACAGAATTGGTCTTTACCAGATAAAAATAAATCTTTGTAACAAAGTTAAAAACAAATCATCTTATAGTTAATCTACTATACTAACAGAATATGAAAAACTTACTAGAAACACAAAATGTTGTAAAAAAATTTGGAGATTTTACAGCATTAGATGGTATTTCCATTAGTGTACCTGAAAATTCGATATACGGACTATTAGGTCCAAACGGAGCAGGAAAAACTACTTTAATTAGAATTATAAATCAAATAACCATGCCTGATAAAGGTAAGGTGTTGTTTAACGGACGTAATCTACAACCCGACGATGTGCACATAATTGGCTATTTGCCCGAAGAACGTGGTTTATATAAAAATATGAAAGTAGGCGAGCAAGCAATTTATTTGGCAATGCTTAAAGGAATGTCTAAACAAGATGCCAAAAAAGCACTTAAATATTGGTTTGAAAAATTTGGAATAACAAGTTGGTGGAATAAAAAACTACAAGAGTTATCCAAAGGTCAAGCACAGAAAATTCAGTTTATTATTACTGTAATGCACAATCCTAAATTATTGATTTTTGATGAAGTATTTAGTGGTTTTGATCCAATAAATGCCAATTTAATTCGCGATGAAATCTTAGAATTACGTAAAAACGGAGCAACGATTATTTTTTCAACACATAGAATGGAATCGGTTGAAGAATTATGCGATGATATCGCTTTAATTAATAATGGAAAAAAAATATTAGAAGGTAATTTAATCGATATTAAAAAACAATTTAAATCCAATACTTTTGAAATTGGTTTAAAAACCGAAGATAAAGAAAGAATAAAAAAGGAATTATCTCTTAATTATGAGATTGAAGAGGCAAACTTTAAAACATTGGAAGATGAATTAAAGTTATTGGTTAAAGTACCAAATGATAATCCTAAAGAATTGATAAATTACCTAAACAATAAAGGAATTTTAAACCATTTTGTAGAATTAATTCCTACTGCAAATGATATTTTTATTCAAGCAGTAAACAAAAACAATTAAAAAAAATGCACAAATTAAAATTAATAATAGAACGAGAATTTAATGCAAAAGTTAGAAATAAGTCTTTTATCATTATGACTTTTTTAACGCCATTTATCATGGTTGGAATGATTTTTTTAGTTGCATATCTCTCTAAAGCAAATGACAATTCCACTAAAACAATAGCTGTTTTAGATGCCGAAAATTTAATTAGAAAAGATGCTTTAAAAGATTCTGAATTAACTAAATACGTATTTTTAGATAAAGATAAAGTTGAAGATGCTAAAAAGCTTTCCGAAAAGGAAAAATATTACGGTTTATTGGTTATTCCTAAAAATGATTCTTTAGAGCTCTTGGCAAAAAATATCCGGTTTTACTCTAAAAAAACGCCAAATATGATGTTGGTGGAATCTTTAGAAAAAAAGGTAGAAAACAGTTTGCGAAATAAAAAACTAAAGCGTCTCGGTTTAGATAAAGATAAAATTGAAAAAGCACGAATTAAGACCAATTTTAAATTGGCAACTTATAGTGGCGAACAATCTTCTAAATTTTTAAACGGTATAAAAATAGCTTTTGGTTCACTTGGCGGTTATATTTTAATGATGTTTATTATTATTTACGGAAATTCCGTTATGCGTAGTGTTATTGAAGAAAAAACAAACCGTATTATCGAAGTAATTATTTCTTCGGTGAAACCGTTTCAGTTAATGATGGGTAAAATTATTGGTAATGCTTTGGCAGGACTAACACAATTTTTAATTTGGGGAATTATGATGTTTGTTCTTTATTCGGTTGCCATCCATTTTATGGGAATAGAACCAAATGCAATTCCTAAACCAGGTATTAATGGAGAACAAATGGAAATGGCAAAAGAATTTTCGAGTGCAAGCAATATTACGGAAATAATTAGTGAATTACCGATTTTAAAAATGGGTATTTTATTTATTATCTACTTTTTAGGAGGTTATTTGTTGTACAGTTCCCTTTATGCAGCAATCGGTGCAGCAGTTGATAGCGAAACAGATACGCAGCAATTTATGATGCCTGTAATTATGCCTTTGATGCTTGCGGTTTACGTTGGTGCATTTTCGGTAATTAGCGACCCGCACGGACCCGTAGCTACGATATTTTCACTAATTCCGTTTACCTCACCAATTGTAATGTTAATGCGTGTGCCGTTTCATCCACCAATGTGGCAGATTATTTTATCAATCGTATTACTTATTGTAACATTTATTTTAGTCGTTTGGTTTGCTTCAAAAATTTATCGTGTAGGAATTTTAATGTACGGAAAAAAACCAACATATAAAGAAATTTTTAAATGGTTAAAATATTAGTATCTTTGATGAGTTGTGAATTGTAAATGTTGAATGTTGAATAATGAGTGTTGAATTAAATTATCAAGAAATTAGTTTTTTACCTTATGGAAAGGTTTAAAATTGGAATAAATTAAATTTTTAAAAAATGCCAAAAATATTAATTATTGAAGACGAATCTGCTATTTTAAGAGTGCTTAAAAAAATTATTTCGGAAGAAAGCAAGGATTACGAAGTTGATGAAGCTGTTAACGGATTAGAAGGTTTTGAAAAAATAGAAAAATCTGATTACGATTTGGTACTTTGCGATATCAAAATGCCTAAAATGGACGGCGTAGAAGTATTAGAGCGTACGCAAAAAATAAAACCCGAGATTCCGTTTATCATGATTTCCGGTCACGGAGATTTAGATACAGCTGTGCAAACGATGCGTATGGGAGCTTTTGACTATATTTCAAAACCGCCGGATTTAAACCGTTTACTCAATGCGATTCGAAATGCACTTGATAAAAAGAATTTGGTTGTTGAAAACAAAATCTTAAAAAAGAAAGTCAATAAAAAATACGAAATGATTGGTGAGAGCAAAGAAATTGCTCATATCAAAGAAATAATTGATAAAGTTGCAAAAACTGATGCTCGTGTATTAATAACAGGAGCAAACGGTACAGGTAAAGAGCTTGTAGCTCATTGGCTGCACGAGAAAAGTCCGCGTTTTAAAATGCCAATGGTAGAAGTTAACTGTGCCGCAATTCCAAGTGAACTGATAGAAAGCGAATTATTTGGTCATGTAAAAGGCAGTTTTACCGGAGCAAATAAAGATCGTGCCGGAAAGTTTGAAGCAGCAAACGGAGGTACCATTTTTTTAGATGAAATTGGTGATATGAGCCTTTCTGCACAAGCTAAAGTATTGCGTGCATTACAAGAAAGTCGTATTAGTAGAGTTGGTAGCGATAAAGACATTAAAGTCGATGTACGCGTTATCGCAGCAACAAATAAAGATCTAAAAAAGGAGATTGCCGAAGGGAAATTTCGCGAAGATTTATACCATCGTTTGGCAGTTATTTTAATTAAAGTTCCATCTCTAAATGAAAGACGTGATGATATTCCGTTATTAATTAAACATTTTGCTAAAAAAATAGCCAACGAACAAGGTACAGCAGTTAAAAAATTTACAGATAAAGCAGTAAAGCTATTGCAAGATTATAATTGGACAGGTAATATACGCGAATTACGTAATGTAGTAGAACGCCTTATTATCCTTGGCGGAAATGAAGTTTCAGAAGATGACGTAAAAATGTTTGCTAGTAAATAAGAAAAAGAATAAAAGAAAAAATAAAGAATATGTTAATAAATTGGATGGTATTAATCGGACTTTTATTAACTATTCTTTATCTGTTTAAGAGTCATTATAAAAAAAAACAGAAAAAAAATAATATAGATACTCTTACAAGTAATTTTGGGAAACAAAAAACTAAGAATCACTATAATTTTGATAAAATTTCACAATTTTATCAAAAAACAGATTTAAAAAGAAATACTTTTCAGGTGTTATCTGATCAAACGGTAAGAGATTTGAATTTTGAATCTCTTTTTAAATTTTTAGATCGTACATCCTCTAAGATAGGACAACAATTTCTATATTATAAACTAAGGGTAATTTCAAATAAAGAAAGTGCTAGTGATATAAATAAACTTTCAAATTTATTTCTCAATGATGAGCAATTAAGACTGAATTCTCAGTTGTGCTTATTAGATTTAAATTCTTTTAATTCATACAGTTTGGAAACTATTATCCATGATGAAATTGAAAGCCAACCACCCTTTAGAAAATATCTAATTCCATTAACAATTCTTTCTTTTGTAGTGATTGTGCTAGGTTTTTTTAATTCGTTTTTCTTTTTCTTTCTATTGCCCATTTTTGCTATTAATATTGTTTTGCATTTTAAAAACAAAATACAGGTTAGTTATTATTTAGAAGCAATAAATCAATTAAAAATTGCTGTAAATATTGGAGATAAATTAGCATTAGAAGAAAAAATAAAAGATTTTTTTTTAGACCTTTCCTTTTTAAAGAAATTAAAAAAACTAAATTTTAAAACACATTTTATTTCTTTAGAAAAACAATTAACTAATGAATTTGCAATTCTTTTTTGGTATATTATTGAAATAATTAAAATTCAGTTTAATTTTGAAGCAATTATTTTTTATAGTTTTATTGATTCTATAACGAAAGAACGAAAAGCTATTAATGATCTATTTTGTTTTATCGGAGAGGTAGATTGTGCTATTTCTGTTGCATCTGTAAAATCTGATGATTTAAAAACAAGTGAACCTAAATTTAACGAAGATAATAAAATTGTAATCGGTAAAATGATTCATCCATTAGTTAAAAATTGCATACCAAATGACATTAGTTTAAAAGATAAAAGTATGTTACTGACAGGTTCAAATATGTCAGGTAAAACAACCTTTATTCGGGCAGTTGCTGTTAATGGATTGGTAGCTCAAACACTTGGATTTGCATATGCAACAAGTTATAACGCACCATTTTTTAAAATTCACACTTCAATTGATATTTCTGATGATTTATTAAATGATACAAGTTATTACCTTAAAGAAGTACTTTTAATTAAGAAATTTATAGAAGTTTCAAATCAAAAAACACCTAATTTATTTATTTTAGACGAAATTTTTAAAGGAACAAATACTTTAGAGAGAATTGCAGGAGGAAAAGCAATTTTATCATTTTTAAATAATTATAATAACTTTATTTTTGTTTCAACTCATGATATAGAATTGGCGATATTACTTGAAAAAGAGGCTTATGAATTGTATCATTTTACTGAAAAAATAATAACAAATAAACTAATTTTTGATCATAAACTTAAAAGAGGAAAGTTAAGAACTAAAAATGCCATAAAAATTTTAGAAATTTATGGTTATCCAAAAATAATTATTGAACAAGCTAGACAAGTAGAACAAAACAATTTAAATTTTTTAAAAAATGAACAATTATAAAATCAATTCCAAAATAAAAATAAAAAAGTTATCTACTTTTCATAAAATTGAAAATGCCAAAAAGCAACTCAAAAAATTACGAAAACTAATCAGTAAAGAGCAAGATAAAATGTATGCTCACGGAAAGTATGCTATGTTAGTGTGTTTACAAGGAATGGATACCAGCGGTAAAGATAGTTTGATTCGTGAAGTCTTTAAAGATGTGAATGCTCGTGGAGTAGTGGTGTACAGTTTTAAAGTGCCAACTGAAAAAGAACTTAAACATGATTATTTATGGCGTCATTATATTGCTTTACCAGAACGTGGTAAAATTAATGTATTTAATCGTACACATTACGAAAATGTTTTGGTAACCAGGGTCCACAAAGAATATGTTTTGTATGAAAATATTCCATCTGTTACTTCTGTGTCTGATTTAACCGATGATTTTTATCATAAACGTATGGAATCTATTAACGAATTTGAAAAGCATATCACCGATAACGGAACAATCGTTTTAAAATTCTTTTTAAACATCTCAAAAGAAGAGCAAAAACGCCGATTAATACGTAGATTAGAATTACCGGAAAAACAATGGAAATTTTCAGCAGGTGATTTAAAAGAACGAAAATTATGGGATGATTATATGAATTGTTATGAAGACATGCTTAATCGCACCTCAACAGATTATGCTCCATGGTATAATATTCCGGCAGACGATAAACCAACAGCAAGAGTTTTGGTTGCAAAAATAATAGCAGAAACCTTGCAAAGGCATAAAGATATGCAATATCCGCAATTGGATGAAGAAACCAAGAAAAATCTTAAATTATTTTTAGAAAAATTACAAAACGAAGAATAGTATTTATACCTGAGGTCTGTAGATTTTATTGTAAAGCGTGTAATATTTCGATTTTATAATATCTCTTTTTACTTTTAAAGTAGGAGTTAGATGTCCGGATTCAATCGTCCATTCTTCCGGAGTTGCTTCAAATTTTTTGATTTTTTCCCATTGTCCTAAATTTTCATTTACCAAGTCAATTTCTTTTTGGAGAATTGTTTTAACACGTTTATCGATTACAAAATCATAGATATCCAAAGATGATAATTCAGGTATTTCCTCTTTTAAAAGTGCAAAATTTGGTTGTAAGATAAGAGCCGGAAATTTTTCATTTTCACCAATAACAACGGCGTGTTCTATGTATTTTGATTTTTTTAGTTCAATTTCAATTTTTTCCGGATTTATATATTTTCCTCCTGAAGTTTTAAAACTTTCTTTTTTTCTTCCTGTAATGTATAGAAAACCGTCTTCATCTAATTTACCCAAATCACCGGTTTGAAAATAGCCATTAATAAAAGTTTTTTTCGATTTTTCAGGATCTCTATAATAACCCATCATTACATTTGGCCCTTTTACCAAAATCTGATTATCTTCACCAATTTTAACTTCTACATTGTCGATAGGTTTGCCAATTGTACCAATTTTATTTCTAAGCGGATAAGGAGCATTAACCGAAATTACCGGAGAAGTTTCGGTTAAACCGTAACCATCCATTAAATTAAAACCTGCTGCATTAAAAATTCGTGCTAGGTCTGGTGATAATTTCGAGCTTCCGCAGAAAATTGCTTGAATATTACCACCTAAGGCATCCTTCCATTTAGAGAATACTAATTTACGAGCACGTGATAAATTTTTTTCATATTTTTTGCCGTTTACACCATCAGATTCGTATTGATATCCAATTTCTAAAGCCCAATTAAAAAGTTTTCTTTTTATCGTACCAAGTTCTTTTCCTTTTGCTAAAATGCTCTCATGTATTTTTTCGATAACTCTTGGTACAGCAGTCATTACGTGAGGTTTAACAGTTTTAATGTCATTACCAAGAGTAGTAGTGCTTTCTGCAAAATAGATTGAAATTCCATGAAGCTGATACAAGTAAAGCATCATACGTTCAAAGATATGACTAACCGGTAAAAAGCTAAGACTTTTAGGGTTTTTGGGTAAAATTGGAATAACAGATTTAAGTGCCTTCAAATTTGAAATTATATTTTGGTGCGAAAGCATAACGCCTTTTGGTTTGTCGGTCGTACCGGAAGTGTATATAATCGTAGCCAAATCACTTCCTTCAATGGCATTTTTAATAAGTTCTAATTCTTTATCATTATTTAAAGCTTTTCCTAATAAAACAGCATCTTTATAGCAATCTACTTCATTATTTTCATCAAACGAAATAATTTGTTTTAACGAAGGAATTTTAGATTGTATGGTTTTTATTTTTTGATATAAATTGCTATTAGAAACAAAACACATTTTAACCTCAGCATGATTAAAAATATATTGAATATCATAAGCACTTGTAGAATCGTAAATAGGAATCGTAATTGCTCCAACTTGTAAAATTGCATAATCTGTTACATTCCATTCGTTTCTTGAACGATCGGTTATAATGGCAACTTTATCATTTGGTTTAATACCAAATTCTAGTAAAGCCTTACTTAGTGCATTAGCATCTTTTACTATTTGTTCAGATGAAATGGCTTGCCAATTGCCATTATATTTAGAAACTAAAGCAAGGGATAAATTATAACTATCCTTTTGTATTTGTGGAATATCGAATAACCTTTTGGGTTCGTTCATTATTTAAAATGTTAAAATTTTACATGTTTTTCAAAAAATGTATTGTAATCTAAGTCTAAATTTTCCAAATAATTATTAAAATATTTTTCAGAATATTCTAAAGACGATTCTTTTTCAATTTTAGAAAGTTTATCATACAATTTACTAAGTTCTAAAGTGCTTGTTATAGGAGCTTTATCGCCATAAAAATAAATATTTTTTACTTCACGTGTTTGCTCATCAACTTTAAAATCCAATCGAATTTGTAACCAAAAAAACTTACCTGTTTTAGAAATAAATTTCATTATTGTAGATACCGTTTTTTTATCAAGTACCTGATTCCAAGCCATATCTATAATTGTTTTTGGCATATCAGGATGACTTAATAATAAAAAACTTTCGCCCATTAAATCTCCTGCGTTATATTCACTCAAATCCAGAAAATAATCATTAGCATATTCCATTATAGCATCTGTATCGGTTTTAATCATCGGTACTTTGCCACTAAGAACATGGATTTCCTCATCAATAGGTTGTGGTTTTGTTTTCATTAAGTTAATTTTATAATATTATAAAGTATTTTTAAACATCGTGTAAAAATATTAAAAAGTTTTAATTACAGATTGTTTAACGATACATTTTTTCGTATAAATGTTTGTATTTTTTTAAGATTTCATTACGTTTGGTTTTAAATGTAGGTGTTAGTAATTTATTGTCTACACTCCAAACTTCCGGTGTTAATTCAAATCGTTTAACGCGTTCCCATTTGCCAAATTTTTCATTTTTAGCATCGATTTCTTTTTGGATACGTTGAATTACTTTTTCGTAGCAAATTAATTCTGAATTGTCTTCACTACTCTCATAACCTTTTCTTTCACACCATTTTCGTATAAACTCAAAATTAGGCTGTATGATTGCAGTTGGCATTTTTTCACCTTCTCCAAAAACGGCAACTTGTTCAATAAAAGGCGATTGTTTAAATTCGTTTTCCAGTAAAACAGGAGATACATATTTTCCACCTGAGGTTTTAAAGATTTCTTTTTTTCTTCCTGTAATCATTAAAAAGCCATCTTCATCAATTTTTCCTTTATCTCCTGTGTGAAAGTAACCGTTTTTAAG
>JALSLI010000079.1 GCA_026988395.1 Flavobacteriaceae bacterium
GGTACCACAGTATTTATGATAAATTGGTGTTAAAATCCGGTTTTGACTTTGGTTTTTTAGGAGCATATAATAATACTTTAGGTATTTCACCATTCGAACGTTTTTATGTTGGAGGAGATGGTATGGGTTCCGGACAGTTTGACGGAAGACAAACTATCGGATTAAGAGGTTATCCTAATGCTAGTTTAACTTCCAATCAAGGAGGAACGGTTTACAATAAATTTACAATGGAACTCCGTTATCCAATAACTTTAAAACCAAATGCGTCTATCTATGTACTTGGATTTTTAGAAGGCGGAAACTCGTTTGCAGACATTAAAACTTTTGATCCGTTTAATCTTAAAAGATCTGCCGGAATGGGACTTCGAATCTTTATGCCTGCTTTTGGGATGTTAGGTATCGATTTTGCCAATGGGTTTGATAATATTCCCGGTCAACCCGGAAAATCCGGATGGCAAACACATTTTATTATTAACCAACAATTCTAAACGTTATAATGCAATAATTTAATATATTTGTAGTTAAGCTATTTGAGTTTGGCACGATTTTTACAATTAAACAATTAAATTATGATTAAGAAAATTTTAATATTTGTTATAACGTTGGCATCCGTTTCCGGATTTGCACAAAAACCACAAAAAATTGGTTATTTGGATATGGAGTATGTTTTAGAAAATGTGCCGGAATATAATACTGCTCAAGGTAAATTAGATGCAAAAATTAATACCTGGAACGCCAAATTAGCAAAATTAAAAGCAACCATTAAAAAAATGGAAAGCGATTTAAATAATGAAAAAGCCTTATTAACCGATGATTTAATTAAAGATAGAGAAGAAGATATTCAAATTAAAAAGGAAGAATACAAACAATTACAAGAAAATTATTTTGGGCCTTCCGGCGAATTGTTTTTATTACGTAAACAAATTGTAAAACCGGTACAAGACCAAATTTATAATGCAGTTCAAGAAATTGCTAAAACCAAAAAATACGATATGATTTTAGATAAATCAAGTGATTTATTAATGTTATACACAAATAAAAAATTTGACGTAAGTGAATTGGTTTTAAATAAAATTGTAAAAGGAAGAAAACTTAAAGCAAATAAAGAAAAGAAAAAAGAACGTATCGCTTCTAATTTGTCTAAACAAGAACAAATGAAGCTTAAAATTAAAGAACGAAAAGAGAAGCAGGCAGCACTTAAAGAAAAAATAAAAAAAGCACAACAAGAGCGAATAAGAATAAAAGATTCCATTCGTAAAGCAAGAGCAGCAGAACGATTACAAAAAGTAAAAGATGCAAAAAACCG
Organism: Flavobacteriaceae bacterium; assembly: GCA_026988395.1. Taxonomy (GTDB): domain Bacteria; phylum Bacteroidota; class Bacteroidia; order Flavobacteriales; family Flavobacteriaceae; genus S010-17. Next base: position 1,307 of record JALSLI010000079.1, read on the forward strand.
ACAAAAAAGTATTGCAAATAATAAAAAATCCGGAAAAGAAACCGTTTCAGAGAATGTTTCCGGTAAAAAAATAGATAAGACAATTCCTGTAAAAGAGAAAATAAGTACAGAGGAAAAGTCAAATGAGAAGGAAGTTAAAAAAACCGCAGCACAATTAAAGATAGAGCAACGTGAGAAAAAACGTAAAGAATTACAAAAGCGTATAGCAGATCAAAAGAGAAAAAGAGATTCTTTAAAACAGGTTGCGGCAGAAAAAAGAGCGAAAAGATTAAAAGAAATTGAAGAACGTAGAAAAAAATTACAAAACAATAATTAAATTAATTAAATAAATTTGAAAACCATGAAATATTTAAAAACCCTTTTATTAGCAATTACATTGACAACAGGTATGTTTGTTGCAAACGCCCAAAAAATTGCTCATATAAATAGCGAAGAATTAGTAGCAGCAATGCCGGAAACTAAAGCGATGCAAGATGAATTAGCCAAAATGGCTCAGAATTTTGACAATGATTACAAGGCTCAAGCAACTGCATTACAAGCAAAACTAGAAAAGTACCAAAAAGAGGCACCTAGCAAAACGGATGAAGAAAATGCTAAAAGACAACAAGAAGTAGCTCAATTACAACAAAAATTACAGTTGTATTTAAAATCTGCTCAAGAAGAAATGCAAAAAAAGCAAATGGATATGATTAAACCAATCATTGAAAAAGCACAAAAAGCAATTCAAGATGTAGCAAAAGAAAAAGGAATTAAGTATGTTTTTGATAGTGCTCCCGGAAAAGGCTTAATTGTTTTTGATGGTGAAGATTTATTAGCTGCCGTAAAAGCAAAATTAGGAATACAATAAAAACTTGTACTAAAAAGAATTTTATTAAAACCTTGCTTATTGCAAGGTTTTTTTATGTCTAAAATACTCTTTTTTCAGCCAATAAAATAATATGATTGCCAGTAGTAAAATACATATAGAGAAATACCATAAAGTGGCGTAGCCATATTTTGCTACGATATGCATACCAATATTAGGACCAATAATATTTGCAACCGAAAAAGAGATTGTATATAAAGCCATATAAGCTCCTTTGTTTTTTCCTTTAGAACGTTCCATTGCGTAGGTGTTTGAAAATGGAAAATTAAACATTTCGCCTAAAGTAATAAACACGACACTTGCAATGATATAAAAGATAAGACCGTTGCAAGGGGAAACATTCTAAATTTATTTTAAAAAACATAGTATACATTTGATAATCAAAGTATAAAGTTGTATATTTACCTTATGAAAATACACAAACA
>JALSLI010000080.1 GCA_026988395.1 Flavobacteriaceae bacterium
TAATTCTTGCTTGTTTTCAAATAAAACAGCCACATCTTGTTTGGTAAATTCGACTTCTAACGGAATTAATAATTGCTGACTTAATTGCTTGGTGGCTACAAATTTTTTAAGGTATTTTTCAAACAATATCCGTTGATGTGCCAAATGTTGTTTTACCAAAAGCAAACTATTTTTTAAATTACTAGCAATCAGTCTGTTGTTTACTTGAAAAGTCTTACTACTCGGTTTTAAACCGGAATCTTCAAATAAATTAGTTTGCGAAAAATCACTTTCTATTTCTACAGGAATATCACTTATTGCATTGGAAATTGTATCTTCCGTATCAACAAATAACGCTTCCCAATTGGAATTATTTTTATTTGAAGTTTGAGGAGAAGTGTTTTGTGAAAATCCACTGCTTTTAAATGGATTAAAATTCGGGTTTACATGAATACTTGGCGTATCCTTTTTCGTTTTTTGCGATAAATCATACGGAATATCAAAATTTTCATCTCGATTAAAATCTAAAACCGGAGCAACATTATATTGTCCTAAACTGTGTTTTACTGTTGATCGTATAAACGAATAAATTGTTGATTCGTTTTCAAACTTTACTTCGGTTTTTGTAGGATGAATGTTAATGTCTATTGTATTTGCCGGAACTTCTAAAAAAATAAAATAAGACGGATAATATTTTGGTGCCAATAAATCATCATAGGCATTTAAAATGGCGTGATTGAGATAATTACTTTTGATAAAACGATTGTTGGCAAAAAAGAATTGTTCTCCTCTTGTTTTTTTTGCAAATTTCGGACTTGTAACAAAGCCTTTAATACTTACAATATCTGTGGTTTCATTGATAGGCACCAGTTTATCGTTTATTCGTTCGCCAAAAACACCTACAATGCGTTGTCTTAAATTATGTTTTGGCAAGTGATATACTTGATTTTCATTATGATATAACGAAAAAGAAATTGCAGGATGTGCCAACGCTACACGCTGAAATTCATCTATAATATGTCTGATTTCAACAGTATTGGATTTTAAAAAATTTCGTCTTGCGGGAATATTAAAAAACAAATTTTTAACGGCAATACTCGTTCCTTTTGGTGTAGAAACCGGCTCTTGTGTACTAATTTTAGAGCCTTCTATCTTTAATAAAACACCCAAATCTTTATTTTCTTGTTTGGTTTTAAGCTCAACTTGTGCAATTGCTGCGATACTAGCCAAAGCTTCTCCTCTAAAACCTTTAGTTTGTAAATTAAATAAATCTTCGGCTTTAGTTATTTTAGAGGTTGCGTGCCTTTCAAAAGATAATCTGGCATCGGTTTCCGACATTCCGATACCATTATCGATAACCTGAATTAGATTTTTTCCGGCATCTTTTACGATTAATTTAATGGTATCTGCCTTGGCATCTATGGCGTTTTCCAACAATTCTTTTACAACAGATGCAGGACGTTGTACGACTTCACCTGCTGCTATCTGATTGGCAACATGATCCGGTAAAAGTTGAATAATATCCGACATTATTTTTTAAAGAATATAGATAAATCGAAATCTAAAATATACAAAGCAATTAAAATTAAAATTGCAATAATTACAATAACACGATAATTAATGCCTGCATTATCTCGTGTTCTGGATTCGATTCTTGCTTGAGTCCATTGGGCTTTATAATCATTATAACTATCCTTGCGATTTTTTATATCAAATTTAGATTGAATGTCATAAACATTACCCTCCTCTGCTCCTTTATAGAAACGAGGCTTGTAATAAAAACGTTTGTTTTTTTCTAATTTGAATAATTTCCTTGCCATTAATTTGCTTCTTGCTTAAAAACAAAATTAAGGATAAAAATGTTAACCGAACAACAAAAAAATGTTAATTTATAAACAAAATAAACTAATTTTGTTTTAAAACAGCCATTTTAATAGCTGCTATTGCAGATTCAATTCCTTTATTGCCATGCTTTCCACCGGAGCGATCAATAGATTGTTGCTTGTTATTATCGGTTAAAACGCAGAATATTACAGGAACATCATATTTTACATTAAGATCTTTGATACCTTGAGTTACGCCTTCGCAAACAAAATCAAAATGCTTAGTTTCACCTTGAATAACATTGCCAATTGCAATTACTGCATCTAAATTTTGGTATTTTTCAATCATTTTTTTAGAACCGTATATCAGTTCAAAACTTCCGGGAACGGAAAATCGAATGATGTTTTTGGCATCTGCACCACAATCAATTAAAGTATCGTAAGCTCCTTTAAATAAATTTTCGGTGATATCAGAATTCCACTCAGAAACAACAATCCCAAACCGAAAACCTTTCGCATTTGGGATTGTATTTTTATCGTAATGTGATAAGTTTGTTGTAGCCATCTTATTTTTTAGAAGCGTATTTTGCTTCGTTTATCTTTACATCAATGCGTTTTGCTTCGTCTGAATTAGGATATTTTTCTTTAATTTCTTTAAAGAAAACCACAGCCTGGTCGTATTTACCTAAATCCATTGCCGTATTTCCTGCTTTTAATAAATAAAGAGGCGTTGTAACCGAATTGTCTGACATTTCAGCAGCTTCTTTATAATACGCCAAAGCATCATCTAA
>JALSLI010000081.1 GCA_026988395.1 Flavobacteriaceae bacterium
TGTTCATTTCTAAAATGTCGCTTAAATCACAAACACAAAGTTCTTTTTCGTTAGCTAATAAATACAAAATTTTTAATCGCACTTTATTACCAGCCAAGTGTAAGGCGTTAGATAAAAATTCAAATGACTTACCTAATTCCGTTACCGTTCGTTTACAGTCGGAAATTTGTTTTATATTTGATTCAATTCGGATACAACTATTTTTTTTCATAATACAAATATATTATAATTTACTTATTTAAGCAAATGCTAAAATTAATTTTTAAATGAGTGCAATTATTTTATGAGAGTAAAACAGTATCTTTGATTTAATTTTAAGTTTAAGAAATGAATCCTCAAAAACTACAAAAATCTTTTAAAAAAACAAATAACGGCATGCTAAAAATGCTTCCTCTAATTTTAGGAATACTGTTGTTAGTAAGTATGCTAAACATATTGGTTCCAAAAGAAATCTATGTAAAAATATTTACCGGAAATGTAATTTTTGATGCATTTAAAGGAAGTTTATTAGGTAGTATTTTAACTGGTAATCCTATAACAGGTTATGTTTTAGCAGATAATTTTTTAAAAAACGGTGTAAGTTTGGTTGCCGTGACCGCCTTTTTAACGGCTTGGGTAACTGTTGGTATCGTACAATTGCCTGCCGAAATTTATGCATTAGGGAAACGTTTTGCCTTAGCAAGAAATATAATTTCTTTTTTGTTTTCAATACTTGTTGCATTAGTAACGGTTTTAATTTTAACTATTTTTTAAAATGAAAAAAAACGCAAATAGAAATTCCTGGTTGTTTTTAATTATTATTTTGATTGTTTTTTTAGTTGTATTTATAACAAATCCGGAAAAAGGAAATAAAATCCTTTTGTTTTATAGACATTTATTAGCTCAAGTTTTACCGATTTTAGTGTTGGTTTATTTTATTTTATTAGCGACTAATTATTTTATTGATAATCAAAAAATCAAAAAAATTATGTTAGAAACTTCCGGTTTTAAAATTTGGTTACTTACTGTTTTAGCAGGTATTTTATCAGTTGGTCCTGTTTACATGTGGTTTCCGTTGTTAAAAGAACTTAAAGATAAAGGTCTTAAAGATCGTTATTTAGCTGCTTTTTTTTACAATCGAGGTATTAAAATTCAGTGGTTGCCCGTGCTGGTTTTGTATTTCGGATTAAAATACGTTTTGGTTTTGGCTTTTGTGATGACTTTATTCTCTATTCCGCAAGGTCTTTTAACCGAATATTTTTCAAAACCTAAATCCATTAAATAATTTTGTACCTTTATACATCCAAAATTAAATAGCATGGCACCAATAGACGAAGGCAAACCAATTACATGGCAGATTAATAATTATGATTTGGAAATTAAATACCCAAACAAACCTTATTTTCCGGATATTCATGTTAATAAATTAGAAACTATAAGTTATTATCGCGATGTATCGGAAGTGATGTTGCCATTTTTTCACAATCGTCCTGCCACATTACATTATTTTCCTCGTGGCATAAAAGGCGGCATTTCTTTTTACAAACGCGATTTAAAAGACGCACCATCCAATATTATTGATTTGGTTCCGTACCAAGAATTAACACAAGATAAAACGATTTTAGTCCCAATTATAAATACCAAAGCAGGTTTGTTGTATTTTGCTTCAAAAGGCGTAATTGAATTCCATTTATGGAATGCTACATTTCCTAATTTTGATAAACCGGATTTTGCCGTTTTTGATTTGGATATCGAAACTTTAAGCGATTTCGATTTGGTTTTAAAAACGAGTTTGGCTCTAAAAAAAGAATTAGACGCGTTAAATGTTCAAAGTTTTATTAAAACCAGTGGCGGAACAGGTTTACATGTTTACGTTCCGATAAAACCGATTTATACACATGTGCAAGTACGAGAATGGATTAAAAATATCGGTATATTGATGAAAAAATATCCGGATTTTATTACCGTTAACCGAATTGGCGGCAAAACCCACACCAACGGCATGGTAACCGTAGATTATTTACAAAATGCAATTAGTCGTAGCATGGTCGCTCCATATTCATTACGAGCACAGCCAACAGCAACTGTTTCTACACCATTGTCATGGGAAGAAGTAGCAAAAGGAGATTTTTTACCAACCGATTTTACCATTAAAACAGTACCACAAAGAATAGCCGAAAAAGGGGATTTGTTTAAAGGTGTTTTAATCGAAAAACAAGAATTGCCAATTATAGATTAAATGTTTTTTAATCCAAATCAATTTCCATTAAAATAGGACAGTGATCCGAGCCGTAATATTGATCTAAAATTTCCATTTTTTTAACTTTATCTAAAATTCGTTTGGAAACCAGAAAATAATCAATTCGCCAACCTGTGTTACGTTCTCTTGCTTTAAAGCGGTAACTCCAATATGTATATTGAATTTTATCCGGATTAAAATACCGAAAAACATCCACAAATCCGACATTTAATAAATCACTAAAATCATCGATTTCTATTTGTGTGTAACCAGCTGTTTTATTGTAATTAGATTTGTCGTTTTTTAAATCAATTGCTTGATGAGCCACATTCAAATCACCACAAATTACTAT
>JALSLI010000082.1 GCA_026988395.1 Flavobacteriaceae bacterium
GAATGACGCAAAAAGAAGTAGATGATTATTTTTTAAGTAAAGAATATAATACCAATATTAAATCTGAAGATATTGTGGTGGATATTGAAAATGCTGTTATCGAAAAAGAAGGCAATATAGATGAATCTTTTATTCTAAATAATATTGAAAATCTTAAAAAGCAAGTATCCGATTTAAAACAAAAAATTCAAGATAAAGAAAAACAAGATGGTAGTGGCTTTCTTGGAGGAGTTGCAAAAGATTTAAAGAAAGAAATGGAAAATTTAAAACATAAAAAGTAAATCAAATTCTAAAAACTCATTTTTTAATCATTTGATTTACCCTTTTCAACAATTTTTAATAGATAAAGATAGAACCAGTCATTTATTTTGCGGGTTGTATATCAAGTAATTTTTGTACCTTCGTGTTATCATGATTTTAAAATCCATAGATATATTAGAAACCATTACCACACAAGATTTTTTAAAATATTATTTTAAACCTCAAAAGCCGGTGATAATAAAACATTTTGTAGATCATTGGAATGCCGTAAAAAGATGGAATTTTGAGTATATAAAACAAATTGCAGGAGATAAAATAGTTCCGTTATACGATAATAGACCTGTAGATTATAAAGAAGGATTTAATCAGCCACACGCTACCATGAAAATGCGTGATTACATAAACTTGTTACAAAAAGAACCTACAAAATACCGTATTTTTTTATGGAATATCCTTAAAGAAGTACCACAATTAAATAAAGATTTTGATTTTCCGGATGTAGGACTTAAATTAATGAAAAAATTACCAATGTTATTTTTTGGAGGTAAAAATTCTTATACTTTTATGCATTATGATATCGATTTGGCAAATATTTTTCATTTTCATTTTCAAGGAAAAAAGAAGGTGCTTTTATTTGATCAAAATCAAACAAAATACCTTTATAAAATCCCTTTTTCGCTTATTACCAGGGAAGATATAGATTTTATGAATCCTGACTATCATAAATGGCCTGCTTTAAAGCATGCAAAAGGTTATAAAGGTAATTTAGAGCACGGTCAGATGCTGTATATTCCCGAAGGTTATTGGCATTATATGTTTTATGAAACACCCGGGTTTTCCATGAGTTTACGTGCAATTGCTCGTCACCCTAAAAATTTTTCAAAAGCAGTTTATAATATTTTTGTAATGCGTTATTTTGATAATATGATGCGTAAACTCAATGGTCAAAAATGGATAGATTGGAAAAATAAAAAGGCAATTGAAAATACAATTAAAAAAACAAGAATTTATCCAAAATAAAAAGTAAAATACCTTATTTTTGTTTTTCTAAAACAAATAAAATGTACGGAAGTATAAAAGAACATTTACAAAAAGAGTTACAAGAAATTAAAAATGCAGGATTGTATAAATCCGAAAGAATTATAACATCGCCACAAGGTGCCGAAATAACGGTTTCAACAGGAGAAAAAGTGCTCAATTTTTGTGCTAATAATTATTTGGGCTTAGCCGATAATCCCGAAGTTATCCAAGCGGCAAAAGATACAATGGATAAACGAGGTTACGGTATGGCATCCGTTCGTTTTATTTGCGGAACACAAGATATACATAAAGAATTAGAACAAAAAATAGCCGATTTTTTCCATACCGAAGACACCATTCTGTATGCCGCCGCTTTTGATGCAAACGGAGGTGTTTTTGAACCTTTATTAACAAAAGAAGATGCGATAATTTCTGATTCTTTAAACCATGCATCGATAATCGATGGTGTTCGTTTGTGTAAGGCTGCAAGATACCGTTATGCAAATAACGATATGGCAGATTTAGAAAAGCAGCTTATAGAAGCTAATAATCAAAACCATCGTTTTAAAATTATTGTTACCGACGGTGTTTTTTCAATGGATGGAATTGTAGCTCAATTAGATAAAATATGTGATTTAGCAGATAAATACGATGCTTTGGTGATGGTAGATGAATGCCATGCAGCAGGATTTATCGGTAAAACCGGAAGAGGTACCATTGAACTAAAAAATGTTTTAGGTAGAGTAGATATCGTTACCGGAACACTTGGTAAAGCACTTGGCGGTGCAATGGGAGGATATACTACCGGAAAAAAAGAAATTATCGAAATTTTACGTCAGCGTTCCAGACCATATTTATTTTCTAATTCTTTGGCTCCTTCAATTGTTGGAGGTTCTTTAAAAGTCTTTGAAATGTTAGAAAAAGATACTTCATTACGTGATAAATTAGAGTGGAATACCAATTATTTTAGAAAAGGAATGGAACAAGCAGGTTTCGACTTGGTTGGTGCAGACGCAGCAATCGTTCCGGTAATGTTGTATGATGCCAAATTATCACAAAATATGGCAAATGCTTTATTGGAAGAAGGTATTTACGTTATCGGATTTTTCTATCCTGTGGTACCAAAAGGAAAAGCAAGAATTAGAGTACAACTCTCGGCAGCACACACCAAAGAACATCTCGATAAAGCAATTGCCGCTTTTACCAAAGTAGGAAAAAAATTTGGCGTTATTTAGTTCAACAAAAAAGCAATCTTTGTTTGCATTGCTTAAATTTAAAGTATTTTGAAAAAAAAAATTCTCATTGCACCATTATCTTGGGGAATTGGGCATGCTACACGATGCATACCGATAATTGAAGAATTACTTGCATTAAATTACGAGCCTGTAATTGCAAGCGATGGCGATGCTTTAACGCTGTTGCGGAAGGAGTTTCCTACATTAAAAACCATTGCTTTACCAAAGTACAACATAAAATATCCTAAAAAAGCATTTTTATTGACGGCATCTTTGTTTTTTCAAGTGCCAAGATTGCTGTTGGTGATTAAAAAGGAACAAAAACAGATTAATAAAATTGTTGAAAATGAAAGAATTTCCGGAATAATTAATGATAACCGTTTTGGTTGTTTTAGTAAAGAAGTACCCACAATTTACGTTACACATCAAGTAAATGTATTGTCGGGTTTTGCTACATTTTTAACTTCCAAAATACATCAATTTTTAATACGGAAAGCAGATGAAATTTGGATTCCGGATGATGAAAACATCCGTATAAGTGGAAAATTATCTAAAACAAGCTTAAAAAATACTTCTTTTACAGGAGTGCTTTCGCGTTTTAAATTACCTGAAAAATTACCTAAAATAAAGTATGATATTTTAGTATTGTTATCTGGTGTGGAAACCCAAAGAATGTTGCTCGAAAAAATTTTGATTAAAGAATTAGCATCATTAAATAAGAAAATTTTGTTTGTACGTGGCGTTATTTCCGATAAGGAAAAAATAAAAAATACCAAAAACATCACTTTTGTAAATTATATGCTAAAAGAAGATTTGCAGGATGCTATTTTAACGAGTGATTTGGTCGTTTCCAGGTCAGGTTATTCTACAATTATGGATTTGGCGATTTTGCAAAAAAAATGTTTTTTTATACCTACACCAAATCAAAAAGAGCAAGAATATTTAGCACAAAGAATGCAAGAATTACATATTGCACCTTATGTAAAACAAACAGATTTCAAAGCGGATTTGTTACATAAAATAACGGATTTTACCGGTTTTATTAATATAAAAAAACAAGATTTTTTAAAGGAATTAATAATAACTGCAAAAATTCATAAAATTAGCTTTGTTTAGCTATAAAATTTTAGAATCCGAAGGAATATCTTAGTATTTCGAGGGTTCTGAAATGAAGAAGATGAATAAAGATAATTTTAAACTCCCTCAAGTTTGAGTTTTAAGAGATTATGGAATTTATGATTTAATTGATTGATTTTATTTTACATAATAAAAAATAGAAATTGTGGTGAATTTTGCAAGTTAAGCAAGTTCTAATGTAAATGAAAAAGTAGAACCAATACCAAGTTCACTTTTTACAAAAACTTCTTGGTTATGTGCTTCAATAATATGTTTTACAATGGAAAGTCCGAGCCCTGTACCGCCTAAATTTCTAGACCTGCTTTTATCGGTTCTGTAAAAACGTTCAAAAACACGAGCAATATTTTCTTCGGTTAAACCTTCACCTGTATCGGTAATGCTAATTGTAATTATTTTATCGTTTTCAGCTTTTAAACTTACGGTAACAAGACTGTTGTTATTTCCGTAATGTATGGCATTTGATATAAGGTTTATCAGCACTTGTTCTATACGGTTTCTATCTGCTTTAACCAAGATTTTACCTTCGTATATACGATTAAGAGATAAGGTGATGTTTCGTTTTTTAGCTTCCATTTCTAAAAGACCAAAAACTTCATCAATTAAGGATAAGATAGCAAAGTTTTTGATTTCTAAATGCAGGTCTCCGGTTTCCAGTTTAGCAATCATATCCAAATCTTTAACAATATGATTAAGCCGTTCGACACCATTATTTGCTCTTTCTAAATATTTTAACCGTATATTTTTGTCATCAATTGCACCTTCTAAAAGTGTTAAAATATAACCTTGAACGGTAAACAGAGGTGTTTTAAGTTCGTGCGATATGTTACCAAGAAATTCGCGCCGGTAATTTTCGCGTTCGTTTAAAATGGCGATTTCGGTTTTTTTGGTTTCGGCAAATTCTTTTACATTTTTAGATAAATTTTCCATATTTGTCGTAATGGTGTTTTTATCTAATTTTGTTTCATCTAAAATAGATACTTCTTTGTATATTTTCTGAATTCTTTTGTAGATAAATTTTTCCACTCTAAATTGAATGATAAAAAAAGAGATAAAAAATAAGGACAAACCCAAAAGAGCTAAAAAAGAAGAGTTTACACTTGAGTTTAAGGTAAATTTATGGATGGCAATTACCAATATTAACGTTATTATTGTTAATAAAAACGAAGAGTAAAAAGCAAATTTATAGGTTTTTTTAAATTTCATCTTCAAATTTGTAACCGACTCCTTTTATGGTTTTAAAAAAAGTATTTCCTATTTTTTTACGTAATTTACGTATATGCACATCTATGGTTCTATTTCCTACAACAACATCGCTACCCCAAACTCTATCCATTATGGTTTCACGTAATACTACTTTGTCTTTGTTTGAAACCAAAAGATGAAGTAATTTAAATTCTTTTCTTGGCAGATCAATGGTATTATCGTTTTTTGTAACGGAATAGGTGTTTTTATTAATTATTAATGATTTGGTTTTAATGATGTCTTTTTCAATTTTATTTTTAGCATTTCTACGTAACAAAGCGTGTACTTTACTCAGTAAAAGTTTGGGTTTTATAGGTTTGGTAATATAGTCATCTGCTCCGGCATCATAACCTGCTAATTGAGAATACTCTTCGGCTCTGGCGGTAAAAAAGGTAATGATTGTATGGCTTAACGAATCTATTTCTTTTAATATTTTACAAGCTTCGATACCATCCATATCCGGCATCATTACATCTAATATTATTAAATCAGGTAGTATTTTTTTTGCTTTTTTGATTCCTTCATTACCGTTGGATGCTGTGTAAACTTGGTATCCATCATTTTTAAGATTGTATGATACGATTTCTAAAATATCCGGTTCGTCATCTACAAGTAATATTTTAAAGGTATTTTCTTCCATATTAGTTATTAATAAAACAAAAATACAAAAAAAGACCGTCTTTTAAGACGGTCTTTATGTTTTTTAAAATATTAGATTGCCTATTTTTTTAATAAATCTCTAATTTCTGCAAGTAATTCTTCTTGTGTTGGTCCTGCCGGTTCTGCCGGAGCTTCTTCTTGTTGTTTTTTCTTCATTTTGTTATAAGATTTAATCATCATAAACATAACAAAACCAACAATTAATAAATTGATAATATCATCAATCCAAGCACCATACATAATAGCATTCTCCGGTTTTACTACTTTTCCGGCTTCCATTACAGCTCCTGATAAAACTACTTTTTTATCAGCAAAACTAACGCCTCCGGTAAACATACCAACTACCGGCATTACAATTTTACTTACAAAACCTTTTACAACGGTTCCAATTGCTCCGGCCATAATGACAGCTACAGCAAACTCGATTACATTACCACCTGTGATAAATTCTTTAAATTCTTTTAACATACTTTTTCTTTTTATAGTTAATAATAGTGCAAATATACATTTTTTTTTAAATTATTAATTTTCGTTCAATTCTACGAGATAGCATTGTGAAAAATTCATATGGAATTGTTTGTAATTTGTTGCAAATTTCCATGATGTCTTTTTGTGTGTTAAAAAATGTTATTATATCATTTTCGGCACTATGAGTATCTGATACATCTACCATAATCATATCCATACACACATTACCTATAATAGGAACTTTTTGATTGTTAATGTAAACAAATCCGTTTTTGTTACCTAGTTTTCTGCTAATGCCATCTGCATGTCCAATGGGTATGGTTGCTGTTTTACCGTCTTTTTCTAAAAAATAAGCACGATTATACCCAACACTATCTCCTTTTTTTAAAGTATGAATTTGTGAAATTTTACTTTTTAAGGTAAGTACATTTTTTAATTGAGAAGTGGTATTTTTGTCATTTGCAAAGCCTAACATTCCGATACCAACGCGAACCATATCAAATTGTGCTTTTGGGTAATTTACAACACCCGAAGTATTTAATAGATGATAAATTGGTAGATAGTTTAATATTTTATTAAAAGTATTTTTTATTTTATTAAAAGTATCTATTTGTTGTAAAGTAAATTCTTTTTCATTTGGATCTTCACTTGCAACTAAATGTGAAAAGATGGATTTAATTTTTACTACATCTGTTTTTTGAACAATTTCTAAAATTTCAGGAATTTCTTCCGGTTTAAAACCTAGCCGATTTAATCCGGTATTAAATTTTAGGTGAATTGGGTAATTTAAACAATTTTGAGAAGAAGCAGTTTTGATAAACTCTTTTAGACCCGTAAAAGAATAAATATTAGGTTCTAAATCGTTTTTAATAATTTGTAAATAATTCTCGGGTTGTGCGTGTAAAACGAGAATAGGTTTGGTTATATTATTTTGAATTAATTCTAGTCCTTCTTTTGTATATGCAACGGCAAAATAATCTACGTAAGGTTCTATTGATTTAGAAACCAAAACAGCATCACTGCCATAAGCATAAGCTTTTACTACAGCCAGTAGTTTTGTGCTTTTATCTAGTTTGTTTTTAAAGAAAAGCACATTATAAATAAGATTTTCTTTATTTATTTCTAAAATTGTTGGATGCATTAAAGTTCTTTTTTGATGCTTTTATTTTGTATATCTTTATTTTCTTTTTTAGAGGCAATGAGTTCTTGTTTTCTTTTTTCGTTTAATTGTTTTATATTTTCTTGTTCTTGTTGTTCTTGAATAGCTTTGTAATAAGCAGCACGACTTAGCGGTTCATATTCTTGTGTTTCACCAAGAAGAACGAGTTTGTCATCGTTGGTTTTTCTAAAACTATAATGAGCTAAATTACCGGTTTTTGTACAAACGGCGTGAACCTTTGTAACATATTCGGCTGTTGCCATAAGTGCCGGCATTGGTCCAAATGGATTTCCTTTAAAATCCATATCTAAACCTGCTACGATTACTCTAATCCCTCTATTTGCCAAATCGTTACAAACTTTTACAATGCCATCATCAAAAAATTGAGCTTCATCAATACCAACAACTTCGACATTATCAGCTAAAATCCGTATATTTTCAGACGAAGGTACAGGTGTAGAGCGGATTTCATTTGCATCGTGCGACACAACTTTTGCTTCGTCATATCTTGTGTCGATTGCCGGTTTAAAGATTTCAACTTTTTGTTTGGCAAATTGAGCACGCTTTAATCTACGGATAAGTTCTTCGGTTTTACCGGAAAACATAGAGCCGCAAATAACCTCAATCCAACCAAATTTTTCTGTATGATTTACTGTATTTTCAAGAAACATGTACTAATTTTAAAGGGTGTTAAATTTTTATTACTTTTGTAGAAACAAAATTAGTAAAATAAATTAGTCATTCCCTATTTTAAAAAAGCAACTTATGCACAAAAAATTAGAAGCAGAATTGGTAAGCCTGGCACATCAGATTCTTCAAATGAAAGATAAAAATGATGTAGTTAAATTAAAAAACAAAGCTAAAGAAGTGTATGAAAAGCTTTCTGTTTTAGATTTTGTTAATAACTATTTTTTAACCACACCACAAGCTACGGAGGATAAAAAAGAGGTTTTTAAAAAAATAGAAAAAGTTGATTTTAGTGTTCATAAAGTTGAAAATAATTTGGATAACAATCAAATTTTAGAAGCAACGGAAGAGATAAATAACAAATCTAATGACGATAAGGATGCTCTAGAATTAGAGGAATTAAAGAAAAAAAATCAGGCGATTTTAAAAGCAGAAGCCGAAAAAATTGCTCAAAAATTACTAGAAAAAGAAAAGAAAGAGGCTGAGCGTATTGAAAAAATTAGATTAGAAGCTATTGAAGCAGCAAAAAAAGCAGCTGAAATTAAACGTAAAGAAGATGAAAAATTAGATATTTCAAAAACAGAAGATTTTAAAGATTCTATTCCGGCTGATGTTGCTGCTAATTTGTTTGAAAAAGCATCAAATGTAACAAAAAAACCAATTCAACCTATTCAGAAATCTCCGGAAACACCACAAAAAGTAGAGCCTAAAAAGTCAAATATTGTTGCTCCGCCAAAAAAAGAAACAACCGGAAGTTCTGTAAATGATCGTGTGTTTAAAGGTAAAATTCAAATAGGTTTAAATGATCGTATTGCATTTGTAAAACATTTATTTAATTTTAGTCAAGAAGAATTTAATAGAGTACTCTCGCAATTAAATTCATTTAATAGCGAGCAAGAAGCAAAAGATTTTATAATTAATACGGTACAAGCTGATTATAATTGGACAGGTAAGGAAGAATATGTAGAACGATTATTTATGTTAATTGAAAGACGATTTGCCTAATTTTTTATGCAAAAAACAAAAAACACTTCTTTATGGCAAATTGCTTTAGCAAAATTTAAAAAAAATAAATTGGCGTTATGGTCTTTTTGGTATATTGTTTTTTGTGGATTTATAGCAATTTTTGCTTATGTTTTGGTTCCTGATAACTCGCCAAATGCAAAAATGCAACATATTGAAATTCATACCGAGCGTCCGTTGTTTAAAACACTTTTATTTAAAGACTACAGCAAGAATAAAGTAAACCAATCATGGCTTAATCGTATTTTTTATGGTAATAAAAATCATCCGCTGGAAAAACCAATTAATTCGTATAAAATTAAAAATGACACTTTAGTTTTGCAATTGTTTAGTAAAGATAGTGGTGTTATAAAATCGGAAATAATTCCGTTAAACGGAAAAAATGACTATAAAATAGAAACGAAAACCTTTTATTTAGGAACCGATAAATACGGAAGAGATTATTTAAGCAGAATGCTTGTAGGGACCAGAATTTCATTTTTTATCGGATTTATAGCTGTTTTTATTTCTTTAATTATAGGTATAACCATTGGTGCTATTGCAGGATATTTTGGTGGGAAAATAGATAGTTTTATTATGTGGTTAATTAATGTTACATGGTCTATACCTACATTGTTAATGGTAATTGCAATTACCTTAGCTTTGGGTAAAGGGTTTTATCAGGTTTTTATTGCCGTAGGTCTAACAATGTGGGTTGAAGTTGCAAGAGTGGTTCGTGGACAAGTAATGGCACTAAAACAAGAGCAGTATATTGAGGCGGCACGAGCATTGGGATTTTCTAATTTACGTATCATAATAAAACATATTTTACCAAATATTATGGCTCCTATAATTGTAATTTCGGCAGCCAATTTTGCCGCGGCAATTTTAATCGAAAGTGGTTTGAGTTTTCTAGGAATCGGAGCTCAACCACCAGCACCATCTTGGGGTTCTATGATTAAAGATCACTACAACTATATTTTGTTGGGCAAAGGGTATTTAGCCATCATTCCGGGATTGGCAATTATGAGTTTAGTGATGGCTTTTATGTTGGTAGGTAATGGTTTAAGAGACGCGTTAGATGTAAAAGGATCATGATAAGAAAAACATTCATAGATAAATTTGAATATATTGCTTCTTCTAAGCAATTGGTTGATTTTATTATTAAGGATACAGTCATTAAAAAATTTAAAAAAGGCGATATTATATTAAAGGAGCATTTTTATGTGCAACAAATACCTTTGGTCGTTTCCGGAATTGTAAAAGTATATAAAGAAGAAGAAAATGGAAATGAAGTATTGCTTTACTACATTAAACCCGGAGAAAGTTGCATCATGTCTATTTTAGCTGTTAAAAAAAATATTCCTGTAAATATAAAAGCTATTATTGAAGAGGAAGCAGAGCTTATTTTAATTTCAAAAAAGAATTTAGAATATATTTCAAAGAATTTTAAACAATGGAATATTTTTGTATATTCCCTTTTTAATGATAAATTTGATGAGGTAATTAATAGAATAAAATTATTGACTTTTTCAAATACAGAAAAAAGAATATTAGATTATTTAAATAGAATTGCAATTTTAACAAAATCTAACTCAATTTATAAATCGCATCAAGAAATTGCAAACGAATTAGGAACATCACGAGAAGTAATTTCCAGAATTTTAAAAAAATTAGAAAATCAAGATAAAATTATTTTAACACATCGAAAAATAGAATTATTGTGATTTTTTTGTAACTTGTGACAATCATCACAAAAATATTGGTTGGTGTATCTGTATCTTTGTTAATAAAATCATTTAAAATAGTATATCATGAAAAAAAATATTAGTAACATTGACAAAATAGTTCGAGTAATTATTGCACTTGTAGCCGCGTATTTTGCAAAATACGGCGAATTTTCAAACGACTGGATTAGTATTGCATTATATGCAGTAGCGATTATCATGCTTTTAACTTCCTTGTTGGGAACATGTCCTATTTACGGTGTTTTAGGTGTGAAAACTAAAAAATAGTTTTAAAAAAATAGAAGATACCCTTTTTACTTAAAAGGGTATTTTTATTTTATGTAACATTTGTTACTAATAATTTTTAAATTATTAGTAATTTGAGTGCTTAAAAAATATTAACTAATCAAAAAACAATAAAAAATGGCAAAACATCATCAAGTTTTAATTATTGGAGGAGGTACTGCAGGTATTATGGTTGCAGCACAAATGCTTAGAAAAAATCCAAAAGCAGATATTGGTTTAATCGAACCGGCAGAAATTCATTATTACCAACCTGCATGGACGCTTGTAGGAGCAAACACCTATGATTATGACAAAACAGCAAGAAGCATGGCATCAGTAATGCCAAGTGGTGTTAATTGGATACGTGAGTATGCAGAAACTTTTGATCCTGAAAATAATAAAGTTACAACTGCCGTTGGAAATGAATTTACATATGATTTTTTAGTAGTAGCTCCAGGATTACGTATGGCTCCTGAATTAGTAAAAGGCTTGCCTGAAGCAATGGATAAAAATGTTATTTGTAGTAATTATACAAATCCGGTACATACTTGGGAGGTTTTAAAGAACTTTACAGGAGGAACAGCCTTATTTACACAACCAACTACACCTATTAAATGTGGTGGTGCACCGCAAAAAATTATGTATTTAGCGTCAGATTATTTTAGAAAACATAATTTATCAGATATAACAGATGTTGTTTTTGCAACTCCGGGAAGTGTTATTTTTGGTGTAAAACCAATTGCAGAAACATTAATGAAAGTTGTAGATAGATATGATATTAATTTACGTTTTCACCATAAATTAGTTGAAATTGATGCAGAAAAACAAATTGCTTGGTATGAAATAGGTAAGGATGTAAAAGCAGGAGGATGTGTCGTAATATCCGGTGATAATGATGGTAAAGGTGTCGATGAAAGCATTCAATACAATTATAAAGATGTAAAAGTAACACAAGAAGGAAACCGTTATGGTATTCATTTTGATATGTTACATTTAGCTCCGCCACAAGCCGCACCTAAATTTGTAGCAAACTCACCTTTGGCAAATGAAGGAGGATGGGTAAGTGTAGATGATCAAACTTTACAGCATACAAAATATGCAAATATCTTTGGTTTAGGAGATGTAGCACAATTACCAACAGCAAAAACCGGTGCAGCTATACGTAAGCAAGTTCCTGTGGTTGTAGGTAATATTTTGCATTTAATTAAAAATAACTCATTGGGTAACAAAAAATATGATGGGTATTCTTCTTGCCCGTTAGTTACAGGTTACGGTAAAATGGTATTAGCAGAGTTTGTTTACGGAAGTAAGTTCAAACCGGATCCTAAATTAAAACAATTTCCATTGTTAATTAAAGATTCATCAAAAGAGCATTGGAGATTATGGATTCTTAAAAAATATATTTTACCTTATTTGTATTGGAACAAAATGCTTAAAGGTATCGAGGTATAGTAAAAAAGAAAAAGTAAATATTTTAAAAACCTGCTTTTTAGCAGGTTTTTTATTTTAAACAGAATTATACATTCATGCATATCTAATATAAAAACGCAACAAACTAATAATTAGTAAGTTGCGTTTTTTTTGTTAGTGACCTCGACAGGATTCAAACCTGTAACCTTCTGAGCCGTAATCAGATGCGCTATTCAGTTGCGCCACGAGGCCATTTTTTGCGAGTGCAAATATAGAGAATAAATTTAAAAAATAAATAATTAAACTAAAATTTATTTAAAAATCTTTGAGATATTCATCAAGAAGTGTTTTGGCTTTGTCATAATCTTCTTCATAAACCCATATTTCATTTGAATTTTCACTTGCTCCGTAACCACCTAAAATAGCAGATTCAAATACATTTTTAATTAAACTTGGTATATTTTTTGAGTCTAATAAATTGGCAAGACCTTTTAACATGATTAAAGATCCTGTATATAGTTTAATATGTTTTCTTTTGTCCATTTTACATTTGTTTAATAAAATAAAGATACGAAAATAAATTGGAAAAATATGACAAAATTTAAGAATAGAATTAAATCCTTATATTTGCATAACTTAACAAAATTACAACAACAATGAAAAAAATAATTGCCTTAGTTTTATTAGCAGGAATGTTATTAACCTGCAGTAAAGCTCCTATTACAGGAAGAAAAAGAATTATTCTAGTACCTGATTCGCAAGTTTTACCAACCAGTTTTGCTCAATATTCCGGTTTTTTAAGAGAGCATAAATTATCTGATGATGTAGCAAAAACCAATGAAATAAAAGAGGTAGGTTCCAGAATTTCTAAAGCTGTAGACCGTTATATGCGTGCTAATGGAATGACAAAAGAAGCAAATAGTTACCGTTGGGAATTTAACTTAGTTGATGAACCAACCGTAAATGCGTGGTGCATGCCCGGAGGAAAAGTGGTTTTTTATACCGGAATTTTACCAATTGCAAAAAATACAGACGGTATTGCAGCTATTATGGGTCATGAAATTGCTCACGCTGTAGCGAAACATGGCCAAGAGCGTATGACAAATGGTATGTTTCAGCAAGTAGGAGGTGTAGCAACACAAATTTTTACCGGTACACAAATTAAAGATCCTAAAAAAGCACAAATGTTTAACATGCTTTATGGAGTTGGCTCTCAATTAGGGATGCTAAAATTTAGTAGAACACATGAGAGAGAAGCCGACCGTTTGGGACTTATTTTTATGTTAATGGCAGGTTATAATGGCGAAGAAGCAGCTGAAGTTTGGGTAAGAATGAGCCAACGCGGAGGGCAACAACCACCTGAATTTCTAAGTACACATCCATCAAACGAATCTAGAATTAAAGATTTAAAAGCTTATTTACCAAAAGCTAGAGTTCTTGCTAAAAAGTTAAATGCACAAGCTACAAATTAGGGTTAAAGATATTTTAATTATATTGCAAGCCGTTTTTGAATTTTTCAAAAACGGCTTTTAAATATAAGATTTATGTATAAATATAAAAAAGGGGATAAAAAATTAATTGGAGCTTGGGCATTTTATGATTGGGCAAATTCGGTTTATCCATTAGTGATAACAACTGCCGTTTTTCCGTTATTTTATGGAGCAATGACCGGAGGGAAAAATGCAACGGTTCATTTTTTAGGAACAGACTGGAACAACACAGTTTTATATACGTACACTTTGTCGGTTGCTTTTTTAATTGTTGCTTTTTTATCACCCATGTTATCCAGTATTGCCGATTATATGGGAAATAAAAAGAAATTCTTACAATTTTTTTGTTATTTGGGTTCTTTTTCGGTGATGGCTCTTTATTTTTTTGATAGTAAAGACAGACTTTGGGTTGGAGTTTTATTCTCTATTTTGGCAAGTATCGGTTTTTGGGGAAGTATTGTGTTTTATAACGCTTTTTTACCTGAGGTTGCTCCACCGGAGCAGCAAGATAAAGTAAGTGCAAAAGGTTTTATTTACGGATATATTGGTTCAGTAATTTTATTACTTTTTATTTTAACAATGATAATGAAGCCTGAATGGTATGGTTTTACAGATCATCCGTTAGCTGAAGGAGAATCAGCTCCTGTTAAAGTTTTTCAATACAGTTTTGTGTTGGTTGGTTTGTGGTGGTTAGGTTTTGCACAATATACGTTTCATTATTTACCAAGTAATACATTTAAACGAAAACCCGAAAAAGATTATATTTTTAAGGGTTTTAAAGAATTGAAAAAAGTATTTACTGAAATTAAAAAGCAACCTACTATTTTTATATTTTTGATTTCATTTTTTTTGATAAGTGCAGGAGTACAAACTATAATTGTTTTGGCTGGTAAATTTGGTGATGAAGAACTTGGTTTACCTACTTCAAATTTAATTATTACTATTTTATTAGTGCAATTGGTTGCCATTGTTGGAGCTTATTTATTTTCTAGAATAGCCATTAAAATAGGAAATATTAAAACACTAAAATTAACCATTGCCATTTGGATTCTTGTGAGTTTTGCGGCATATTTATTACCGGGGAAAAGTCCGCATGTGGATTTGTATTTTTATATTTTAGGTGGTTTTTTAGGATTGGTTTTAGGAGCAACACAGACTTTGGCAAGATCTACTTATTCTAAATTAATACCGGAAGACACCTATGATAATGCAACGTATTTTAGTTTTTATGATGTTACCGAAAAAGTTGCCATTGTAATGGGAACAATTATTTTTGGTATTGTAATGTCTTACACAAAATCAATGCGTTCTTCGGTTTTGGTATTGGCAATTTTTTTCTTTTTAGGTTTTGTAGTATTAAGCTTTATGCGTAAAACGAAATATGTAAAATAAAAAACCCGCTTTTCCACTACAAAAAACGGGTTAAAAAACTACTTATTTACTTTTCTTTTATATTTTAATAAATTTTTTCATTAGCACTTTCCCATTTTTTAGTTTTGCTTTAATAAACAAAACCGTTCCTTGTTTTATATTGGTATTTAAAATGGTATTGTTTGCGTTTGTTTTTTGATTTATTAGCTCTTTTCCTAAAATATCAAACAGTTCGATTTGCGTGTAATTACTACCGTTTTTTGTGCTTATTTTTATTTCATTTTCCGAGTAATTATTTACGATTAAACTTTCGGTATTTTCGGTGATTTCGGAAACATCTAAAGCACTTCTTTGGAAAATTAATTCAAAACGATTGTTAAAAATTCCGGTTTCAGAAACAGAAAATGTATAGTTTGATGTTTTTAAATTGTGTATAATATTAGTAAGATGGTCTTTTAGATAAACGGTAATTCCGTTCATGTTTTGTAAATGATCGATACTTATTGTTAGTGTGTTTGCTTGTGGATCATTAAGATAAAGTCCTAACGGAATTATTGTTTCGTTAGCAAAAACACCTCTGTCATTAATAGCCAATCTTTCGTTGTTTTCGCCAATGGAATAAAATCCTAATCCGTAATAAGTACCTAAACGCAAGGCATCTATTTTTTGGTCGAAACCGGTTGTGCCAATTGGGGTAAAACTGATTCCGATTTGATTGAAATATCCTAAATTAGAAGTGATATTTATCCATATTTGCTCATAATTTGCAGGTCTTCTAAAATCGGTATTGTTTCCTGTAACACGCATGCTGTTATTAAAAGTAAGAATGTTAGATGTTCCATCTACGGTATCGATAAAAAAACCTTGACCGCTTGCGAGATAATTGGTTAAGTTATTGGAGTTATTTCCGGCGTAAGCCGAAGTGCAACTTGCAGAAGAACACACAATATAATCGTCATTTTGGTAAGTACCACTTATTAGGGGTGAATTATGTGTCCAAACATACACCGAATTTACAGATGGATTTATTGCGTTATCCAGTAAACTGCTAATTTTGATTGCTGATGGATACGGATTTCCAACTAGAGTATTGTCATTATCGATACCTCCGGCATTGTAATACACAGTTTGTGTAATAGTTCCGTTGTTAAATTTTCCGGTAAAATTAGTAGTTGCAATATACGGTGTACTGTAGTCTAAATTGTTAGCACCTTCAATAGCAAATCCTTTTCCCGGAGTCATTAATGTATTTGTATTTGGTAAATGCCTCCAATCTTGAATTGTGCCGTCAAAATCCCATAAATAATTCATTTTAGCCCAAGAATTTAAAACGTTTAAGGTATTGTTTTGTACCGGAGAAGAAAGGTAAGTAAAGCGATCGGCATCTTGTAAACCGGTTGTTTTAATAACGGTTTTAAAGTTCCCGGCACCAATAATTTGAGCAGTATTATCTACTTGTACAAAACTACCTTGATGATTGATGTTTAATGTGCCGTTATTAATTAAATTATTTTCAATTTTTAAATACTGACCGGAGTTTATGTCAACAGTTACGCCGTTATTAATTTTACACATACAAGCATCAATATTTCCGTTGTCTGCACTGTAATTTGCATCAAATTCTGCAATAAATGTATTATCAGGTACGCCATTGCTCCAATTTGAACCATTCCAAACAGTTTTTTGTGAACAAGTACTATCATAAGCGAAAATATTGTAGTAATCGGCTATGTTACTTCCGTTTTCAAAAACTCTAATATATAGTGTATCACCGGGATT
>JALSLI010000083.1 GCA_026988395.1 Flavobacteriaceae bacterium
CATTTTTTAAGATTGTTTTTCTAAAAGAGCCATATAAAATCCGTCGTAACCGGATTTATGAGCACTTACTTTGTTTTCATCCACCAGTTTAAAATCCGGATGATTTTCTAAAAATTTAGCTACTTGTTCTTCATTTTCAGAAGGTAAAACGGAACAAGTAGCATATACCATTTTCCCTCCGGTTTTTACAATCTGAGAATATTTATCTAATATCTCGGCTTGTGTTTTTTTAATATTTTCGATAAATTCGGGTTGTAATTTCCATTTACTATCCGGATTTCGTTTTAAGACACCAATTCCGGAACACGGTGCATCAATTAACACGCGATCGGCTTTTTCTTTTAATTTTTTAATCACTTTGGTACTTGTGATTGGTCTGATATCAATATTATGGGCACCATCTCTCTTGGCACGTATTTTAAGCTGTTTTAATTTACTTTCGTAAATATCTAAAGCAATAATATTACCTTTATTTTCCATTAGGGATGCTAAGTGAAGTGTCTTTCCTCCAGCTCCGGCACAAGTATCTACCACGCGCATTCCGGGTTTTACATCTAAAAATTGTGCTACTAATTGTGATGAAGCGTCTTGTACTTCAAAAAAACCTTTTTTAAAGATATCTGTCATAAAGACATTTTTACGTTCAACCAGTTCAAGAGCATCAGGATAACCTTTAATCGATACTGTTTCAATGCCTTCTTCTTGCAATAATTTTTGCAAGCGTTCATTTGTGGTTTTAAGCGTATTTACTCTTAAAATGACTTTTGCTTGTTGGTTTAGTGCATGGATTTCGGGATCCCAATCTTCTTTTAATTCTTTTTCACCCATTTCATCTAACCAATCGGGAATTGATTCTCTAAAAACACGAATTTTTGATAATTCATCAAATTTACCTTTAATTTTACGAGCAGGCACATCTTGTAATTGTTTCCAATCGGGAATATCATATCCTTTTAAAACCGCATAAACGGCAAAATTTTTCCATAAATTCTCGGTAGTATAATGATTTTTTGTTCCTGCTATTTCATTATAAAGTCTTTTCCAACGCACCATTTCATAAATTGTTTCGGCAACAAATTTTCGGTCTCTGGAACCAAATCGCTTATCACTTTTTAAAGCACGTGAAACCACTTTATCGGCATATTCACCTTCGTTAAAAATATCTTTTAATGCATTAATAACAGTATATACTAATGTTCTATGTAATCTTTTATCTCTCAAAATTCAGCTTCTTTTAGTGTGCAAATTTACCAAAAAAAATAGGTGTTATGTAACGAAACTACTTTTTATTTTAAACCTACAAAATTTACCCCAATTTCTATTTTTATAGAAAAAAATAAAATCAGTCAATTAAATCATAATTTTATTAATTTTGCGATTTAAACTGATATTTATCATATATTTTTGTTTTAATCCTCGTATTTTTGCATCATAAATGAGAAAATTATTTTTTACATATTTCTTTTTTGCAGTATATCTGCTTGCTATGGTAAAACCAATGTTACCGATATTGGATTACTATATTAATTACGATTATATAGTAACACAACTCTGTGAAAATCGTGATAAACCAATATTGGCGTGTAATGGTAAGTGTTATGTTGCTAAAGAAATTGAAAAAAATAAAACATCTGATAATCAAGATACAACTGTACCTGAATTTAAATTAGATTTGTATTTTGCTGATGCACTTGATTTTCAGATTATTCGTTCAGAAATAATTCCGGAAACGAAAAAATGTATTCCTCTATCAAGAAATGAGCTTTTACCAAATGCGATTTCTTTTTCTATTTTTCATCCTCCGCGATTAAACGCTTAATTACTTTTTTTTAAAATAATAATTATTCTAAGTTTCTATTATTTTCAATTATAATGGAGAGTAGTTGTAAAATGTTTACACATTATTAGACTGTAATATTGTTTAGAAAATTTATTTTAAAAACAATTGGTGTGTTCAAATAAAACATATCAGGTAAACCGTACACAAAATTTTTTAACAACAAATTGGAGTAACACCATAAAAAAAATAGGTGTTATACTTAAAACTATATTAAAATGAAACAAATAATATTTGTATTAATTCTATTTATATCGAGCTCAATTTTTGCTCAAAACACAGTTATTAAAGGGAAAATAGTTGATTCTAAATCAAAAAAACCAATAGAAAATGCTATCATAAAGCAAAAAAACACTAATAATTATACAACAACCAACGAAAACGGTTCTTTTACTATTGAAGCACCAAAAGATGCTAAGTTTGTAGTTATACATATGAATTACAAAACAACAGATTGGCAACAAAAAGATGGTGATATTATCGAAATGATAATTAAACCCATTAATTTAGAAGATATTATAATTACTGCAAATCCGCTAAAAGACATCGCAGTTTCAAACACAATAATCGACCGAAGCAAGGCCGCAAGTCAACCAAGAAATATTACTGATTTATTTAAAGAAATAAAAGGGTTTGGTGTTCAAAAACGTGGTGCTTACGCATCGGAACCTATTTTTAGAGCTTTTAGATATG
>JALSLI010000084.1 GCA_026988395.1 Flavobacteriaceae bacterium
CCCAAAATAAAGAGAGAAAATAAGAAAAAATCTCAAAAATTTATAAAAAAATCTCAAAAATTAAAAATAATTTAGAAGTTGATTATTTTGCAACGGTCTTAAAATATCTTTTTGCATCCAAGCACATCCGTTTTTATCTTTAATCGTTATGGTATGTTCTCCGTATAACACATTATTAAACGCATTTTCTTCTTGAAATAAGGTGTCGTCATTTATATCTGCATTATTAATATCTAATGCGTAAATATAATCTCCTTGACCGGAAACAATTATCTCAATACTCACACGATCCGGATATAGAGTATCTGCTATTAGAAATTTATCTACTATTACAGAAGAAGATTCTAAAACATGAATTGTTCTCGATTTAGAACAATTAGCAGCGTTTGTAATTGTAATCGTATAATCTCCGACTGAATTAACCTGTATTGAGTCTGTTGTTTCTCCATTAGACCAATCATAAGAATAATTGACTAAATTAGTTGTATCTAAATTACCTGAATTTAATGTTATTGTTGCCGGAAACGTATCTGTACAATAGTATAATTCTTCATCATCTAACATTTCAGGAAATTCTAAAATATCTAAATTAATGGTTACTATTTCAAAACAACCGGTATTAATATCTATTACTTTTGCATAAACCGGTTGATGAATTGCCGTTTCAAAATTTTGAGGATCGGTAATTGCTACTTGAGTATCACTATTATAATCCACCATTGTTGCATAATACGAATCTATAGTTAAATCTGAACTATTATTAGTAACCGTACTAACAATTGCAGTATCGGTTAAGTCAAAAAATGCGGTATTCGTATTAACATCTCTACACACAGTAGTTGTGGCATCACTAACTACTATCAAAGGTGCAAACTCAATATCTATATCACCTTGTGAAGTACAACCTCCTCCTAAATCAAGAACTACACTATAATTAGCATCACCCATTGCAGGAGTAATTGTAAGCATTTGATTGGTTTCATTTGGCAATAAAACGCCATTTCTATACCATTGATATGTTACTGCATTTCCGGCATCTAAAATAATAGGCTCATTACCACAAACGGCATTATTTGTAGCTAACAATCTATCTTCACCTAAATTTGTTCCGATATTAAAACTTCCTGCTTTTAAAAAAACAGCGGAATCATAAGCTGCATCTCCGTCATCAGCAATAATTAATTTTATATGGTAGGTTACGTTTGCTTCAACATCACTTTCGGCAGTTAAAGCAAGAGTTTGCCCTTGAAAATCTATCGGTGCATTAAATCCGTTTATCGTATCAAAAAATTGAACATTTTGAGGCGGACAATTTCCTTGTGGATGAACGGTTGTCACTTTTACAGGAGTTGACGTTCCGGGAATTAGTGCAATATTGACATATGCAGAATCCGGATCAGAAGCTTTTTTGAGTAAAAATCCAAAAACATCTGAATAGATGCACATTAAATTAGGCTCATATTCTTCAGAAGCAAAAATATATTCAAAACTCATATGATCAACCAAAGGCACAAAATCAAATTCTATGGAAGTGGCATTAAAGGTATTATTTTCTCCTAAAATCGTTGCAGAGGCATTATCTAAACCTGTCCAACCTGTGGTATCGCCGGAAATCACTCCTGCATTTGGTCCCGGAACATCATTTAGATTTCCATTACTTAAAATCAAGCCTTCCTGAAAAGGAAAAGAAGTTCCGGTTGCATTAAAATAACCGTAACTGTTATTGCCATTAGCAAAATTACCTCCGGAAACAGAAAAATTAGAAACTGAAGCACAACCGGTATTATTTAATAGGACATTTTCGATTAAATCTTGTGCAGTTCGTTGATCATCTACTGTAATATATTGAGCAGAGATAAATTAGAACACCAACAATAATGTAAAAATTGTTATTTGTTTTTTCATACCTGAGGATTAAAGCGGTAAATATAACAAAATATTTTATCCCGAAAAATTCATAAATTTTTGAGTTATATCAATTTACACTAAAATGTCCTTTTTTAATAATGACTTTACCTTTAAAATCTTTCATCTTTACCCAAAACCAATAATCATCAGGTGCTGCTTTTTTTCCTTTATAATAACCGTTCCAACCTGTACCATTTGGATTAATTTTAGCAATTACTTTTCCGAAACGGTCAAAAATAAAAATTTTACTCACTGCATTATAATGTGTTAAAGAGCCTATTGCATTGATATTCCAGGTATCGTATCTGCCGTCATTATTAGGTGTTAAAAATTTTGGGTATTGTAAAATTAAAAACGGATAAACAAGTGTTTCACAACCATATAAATCTCTTACATATAAAATATGCTCACCGTAAGTTAGATTTTCAAAATAATTTTCTGTTTGATACAAACTAATATCATCAATAAACGAAGGGTCAATATCTACTGCAAACATATAATTACCTTGCCCTGTCGCATCAATTATTGCACTTACTCTTGGATAAAATTCGTTTTCGGTTATTTTAATATCATTAATAACTGCAATTGTAGATGGCAAAACGGTAATTGTTCTACTTGAAGAACAACCATCAGAATTGGTTACCGTAACAACATAATCTCCTGTTTGGTTAATTTGAATGTTTTCGGAGATATCTCCCGTATTCCATAAATATTGTACATTAAGATTTGGATTTCCATTTATTAAACCGGCGGTTAATGGTATTGTTTGCGGATAATTGTCCAAACAATAATAAATTGTTTCATCATCTTGTAATTGCGGATTTTGAAAAACACGTAACGTTATTTCCGCAATAGCGAAACATCCGGAAGGTTTTACCAATTTGGCTTTAATTACCTGATTTTGCACTTCATTTTGATACAAATCCGGATTTTGAATTTCATTTCCATTATATGTAAACGATTCTACAAGCAACGAATTATCACCGTTTGATATAACTGAAAAAGCATCGTTTAAATTAAAAACAGCTTGTTGTAAATTCGAATCAATACATTGCGTAAGCTCTGTGTTATTTACCACAGGAATCGTATCAAATTCCAATATGATTTTCCCTTCCGAGATACATCCGAAACCGTTATCACGTTCTACAGAATATTCTCCGTTTCCTAAAACATTTGTAACCGTAAGTTGCTGGTTGGTTTCTCCGGGCAACGGTACATTATTTTTATACCATTGGTAATTGTTTCCTGTACCTGCGTCTAATACAATATTTTCGTTACCACAAAGTGCATTTCCGGTTGCAAGCAAACGATTTTGCCCTAAATTAATTCCTACATTAAAACTATTTGCCAGAATAAAAACAGCCGAATCGTAGCGGTAATTTGTATGATCTGCAATAACTAATTTTATATGATATGTTTGTCCGGCTATCACATTTCCTTGAGCTCGTAAAACCGCTGTTTGTCCGTTAAAATTTATAGGAGCCGTATTGTCATTCCATTGCCCAAAATACGCTTCATTTTCAGCCGGACAACCATTAGGAATTTCCGGATGTACCGAAGTAACGCTTACCGGAATATTTGTATTTGGCACTACGGCTATATTGGTGTAATTTCCGCCAATTGGTTTTATTAAAAATGCAAAAACATCTGAATATTGACAAGTATTCGCATTTCCTTGTTGGTATTCTTCGGAAGCAAAAATATAATCAAAACTAAAGAAATTTGTTTGCGGTACAAAATCAAATTCTAAAACTGTTGCATTTAATGTGTTGGAAAAAATAGCATCTAAATCAGGATCGGTTCCCCAATTACTTCCATCATCATCGCTTAAAGTATTATTTGGACCAACAGTGTGAATGGCTTTTCCGGTAGATAAGACAACACCTTCGGTAAATGGAAAAGAAGAGCCGTTTTGATTAAAATATGCATAACTGTTTTCACCGGTTCCAAAATCACCACCACTAACATTAAAATTTGAAATTGTAGCACAACCGGTATTGTTAAACAATACATTTTGTACAAGATCTTGAGCTGTTCTGGTATCATCAACCACAATATTTTGTGCTTGAATATTAATTATCGATAAAAAAAAGAGGGATATAATTAAAAGTACTTGTTTTTTGTAGTCCATTTATTCAGGAAAAAATTTTAGAATACAAAAATACATTCTTTTGGTAGAAGTTTTATAGTATTTGACAGACTTTATCTTGCAAAGTTTAAATGTAAAGAAATTGTTACGAAATAAAGCTAATATTTCACAATTAATTAAAATATGATTAACATTATAAATACGTCATTGGTATACTTTTGTAATATAAATAATTAACAATAAAATTAATAAAAATGAAAAAATTTATTTTAAATCTAGCTTCAATAACAATGATGTTTGTTTTGTTTTCAGCTCTTGTAACATCTATTTCTTGTAGCGGCGATGATAATCCGGAACCAACACCACAAACTAATGATCAAGAAATAACTGGTGAAATCACCTCAAACACTACATGGACTTCTGATAAAATTTATCTCTTAAATGGAAAAGTCATTATTAAAGACGGTGTAACTCTTACTATTGAGCCCGGAACAATTATAAAAGGGAAACAAGGTGATGGCTTAAACGCTTCTGCTTTAATCGTTGCAAGAGGTGGTAAATTAATGGCAGAAGGAACTGCTTTAAAACCAATTATCTTTACTACTGAACTTGATAATATAGAAATAGGACAAAAATCCGGTACAAATTTAGATGAAACTGATGTGCAAAAATGGGGAGGCTTAATTGTATTAGGAAAAGCAAAAGTATCAGACAAAGTAGGTGATACCGAAGGACATATTGAAGGAATTCCAGCTGATGCTGCTTACGGTACATATGGAGGTAATGATGATCAAGATAATTCAGGTAGCTTAAAATACATCTCAATTAGACATGGTGGCGTTAGTATTGGTGATGGTAACGAAATAAACGGATTAACACTTGGTGGTGTTGGAGCCGGAACTACAATTGATCATGTAGAGGTTGTTGCAAATTTAGATGATGGTATTGAATGTTTTGGCGGTAGTGTTATTATTAACCATGCTTTAGTTGCTTATCAACAAGATGATGCTTTTGATGTAGATCAAAACTTCTCAGGAAAATTTATAAACTCTATGGTTGTTTACAATAACACAGGTGATGAATTTTTAGAAATCGATGGACCTGAAAACAATACACACAAAACAGGATTATTTACTATTGAAAATTGTAACTTTATTAGTAAAACTAATGACGGTACCGTTGATCTCAAATCTAAAGCTCAAGGAACCATAAAAAACAACGTTTTTGTTGGATTAACTAAATTTAAATTAAGTGCCAAATTAGATACTGATTGTACAACATTATTAACTGATGCTTATAATCATTATATTGATGGAACTTTAAAAATTGAGAATAATAAAACAAATGCACCATTGGAAGTTTATACAAAATCTAAAGATGCAAATGACAACACTTGCAATTTACCTGCCGACTTACAAACAAATGCAGATTTTATTTTTAATGTAGCAGGAAACTCAGATTCAGCTAGTGTAAATGTAGATAACACAAGTGAATTTAATGACTGGACTTGGACTTCTATCAATAATAAATTTTAATAAATAATTTACATAAATATAACATCACATAAATAATTATTTGAGTTTAAAAGTTCTCTTCTTTTTAGAAGAGAACTTTAATTCTATAACAAGAAACCTATGAAACAAAAGCTTTTTTTAACCGTATTTTTACTTTCAGTAAATTTTATTTTTGCCAACGGAATTATCCGCGGTAATGTTATCGATGCTTCTACCGGAGAACCTATTATGAGTGCTAATGTAATGGTAGAAGGTACAACTATTGGTACCACAACCGATTTTGACGGAAATTATTCTTTAAAATTAGAAGAAGGCACTTATACTTTGGTATTTTCTTCTCTTGGCTACGCTACCGTTAAAATAAACAATGTAAAGGTCAACAACGATAAAGTTACAGAAGTAAATACCTCCTTAAAAACCTCTAACCAACAATTAGAAACCGTAGTAATTTCTGCCAGCAACAACAAAAGAACAGCTTCGGCATTGCTAACTATGCAAAAAAAATCGGTTAAATTATTAGATGGAATTTCACTGGAAAGTATTAAAAAAAATGGGGATTCTAATGTAGCTGATGCAGTTAAAAGAGTAACAGGTATTTCTATTGAAGGAGGAAAATACATTTTTGTTCGCGGTTTAAGTGACCGATATACCAAAACCACATTAAACGGTGTTTCCATTCCGGGATTAGATCCTGATAGAAATACAGTGCAAATGGATTTGTTTCCAACCAATTTAATTGATAATATTGTAGTATATAAAACATTTTCGCCGGATTTACCCGGAGATTTTACAGGTGGTTTAATCGATATTACTACAAAAGATTTTCCTACTAGAAAAACATTTCAACTTGGTCTTGGTTATAGTGCCACAACAGGAATGAATTTTAATCCTGATTTTATTTTATACGAAAAAAAACCAATGGATTGGTTGGGATTTGGTTATGGTGACCGAAAACTTCCGTTTAACGAAAACACTGTTATTCCGGATGAATCACTAAATAATCCGGTATTAACCGAATTGACCAAAAGTTTTTCAAAAGAATTAGGCGTAAAACACAAAGCACAAAGTTTTTTAAATCAAAATTACTCTGTAAGCTACGGAAATCAATACCAAAAAGAAAAATTTACCTTCGGATTTAATACAGCTTTCAGTTATGCCAACTCGTACACTTTTTACGATGATGTTGTACAAGGCGTTTATTTTAAAGATACCGATCCAAACATTAATCGCTTGGATAAAATGGAAGTTACTACCGGAAGTATCGGTAAAAATAATGTTATTTGGAGTGGTTTAATCGGTACTGCTTTTAAATTTGATAAAAGTAAATATGTCTTATCTTTTTTTCATAGTCAAAATGGTAATGGTGAGGCTGCGGACTATATTTCCCAAAATTTTGATGCTACAAATGCTACTTTATATAAAGATGCCATTCAGTATTCTCAAAAATCATTGAGTAATTTGTTGCTATCCGGAACGCATCATTTAAAAGAAGACAAATTAAAATTAGAATGGAAAATTTCGCCTAGTTATTCAACTATTTTAGAACCTGACGTACGCTCTACAAGACTGTCTTACGATCAAGATACGCAAACCTTTCAATTACAATTAGGTGATGGAGCAGGAATCGATCGTTATTATAGAACATTAAAGGAACAAAACCTTTCTTCAAAAGCTGATTTTACCTATAAAACAAAAGTATTTACTGATGATGCTTCTAAAATTAAAGTTGGTTTTTCAGATACCTATAAAGTAAGAAAATATAATATTTTAGATTATTCCATTAATAAAACATCCGATTTTAATGATTTTAACGAAGACCCAAACACCATTTTAACTGATAATCATATCTGGAATGCAAGTACACAAAGTGGTGTATATGTTGTTGGAAACTTAAATTTAGACAATAAATATTTAGCAACCGCAAATACAATTGGATTTTATGCAATGCACGAATTGCAAGTAAGTGAAAAACTAAAAACAATTTACGGATTACGCGTAGAAAATGCACAAATTTTATATGATGGTTATCTCAACAACACACATATCAATAAATTAGTACATGATGAAATGGCATTTTTACCTTCTTTAAACTTTATTTACAATGTAACTGATAACAGCAATTTACGTTTGTCTTTTTCAAATACAGTTGCAAGACCGTCATTTAAAGAAAAATCAAATGCACATATTTACGATCCTATTTCACAAAATTTATTTATCGGAAATTTATATCTTAAAGAAACGAAAATAACCAATTTAGATGTGCGTTACGAAAACTTTTTTAATCAAGGTGAAATGTATTCGGTAAGTGCTTTTTACAAAAATTTTAAAAATCCGATTGAAATTGTACCTTTTCAATTAAGTCCGAATAACATCCAACCAAAAAACACAGATAAAGCAATTATTTACGGAGCAGAACTAGAACTTAAAAAGAATCTAAACAATGAAGAAGCAAAGCTAAGATGGCAAATAGGTGCCAATTTCACCTATATTGTTTCTAAAGTAAACACTAAAGAAGTTATTGTAAATACCAATGGAAAAACCGAATACGAATTGCGACAAGAAAATGCCAGAACCGGCGAAAAAATAGAACAATACAGAACGATGCAAGGACAAGCTCCATATATAGTAAACTCATATATAAATGCTAATACCGATAAATTCAATTTTAATTTAAGTTATAATGTACAAGGTAAAAAATTAGCCGTAGTAGGTAGCGGAATTGTTCCGGATATTTACGAAATCCCTTTTAACAGTTTAAACCTTAAAACTTCTTATAAATTTGGTAAAGAAAATCAATTTAAACTAAGTGCTACTGCTAAAAACTTATTAAACAACAATTTTAAACAAGAATTTGAATCGTATAAAGCGAACAATGAAACATATAGATCTTATTCAAGAGGTGTAGGATTTGGAATTAGTTTTTCTTATAAAATATATTAAGACACAAAATATTTATCAACCATAAAATCCCGCAATTAAAAAAATGTGGGATTTTTATTTGGTAACAATTTGGTAAACTAAAATTTACATTTGGTTTACTTCTACTCACTACTTTTGGAATATGGATAATATAAACCACATACTCTTAGTAGATGA
This sequence comes from Flavobacteriaceae bacterium, assembly GCA_026988395.1. Classification (GTDB taxonomy): domain Bacteria; phylum Bacteroidota; class Bacteroidia; order Flavobacteriales; family Flavobacteriaceae; genus S010-17. The sequence goes on from JALSLI010000084.1 coordinate 8,608, forward strand.
CGAACCGGATATTCTTGAAATTTTAAGTTATAATTTCAAACAAGAAGGTTTTACCGTACATACTGCCTCCAACGGAAAAGAAGCAATCGCTGTTGCCGAAAAAGAATTGCCAAAAATCATTTTATTAGATGTGATGATGCCAATAATGGATGGTATAGAAACATGCAGACTACTGCGTGAAAATCCGGTTTTTGAAGATACTTTAATTTTATTTTTTACCGCTCGAGGCGAAGATTATTCCGAGATTGCCGGTTTTGAAGCCGGAGCTGATGATTATGTAAAAAAGACGATACGACCAAGAACCTTGATCGTTAGAGTAAAATCTTTGTTAAAAAGAAAATACCGCGATACTAAAAATTCGGTTTTAAAAATTGGAAATTTATCCTTAGAACCCGAAAACAGAAAAGTGCTTTTAGACGGAAAAACAATTGAATTACCAAAAAAGGAATTTGAAATTTTACACCTTTTTATACAAAAGCCTGAAAAGGTTTTTACTCGTGAAGAAATTTACCGTAAGGTTTGGGGAACCAAAACTATTGTTGGCGAAAGAACCTTAGATGTTCACATTAGAAAATTACGAAAAAAACTACATAACAACTACATAAAAACTTCTAAAGGAATTGGCTATTCAATTTCTTATAAAGAATAAATTATCGGTTAGTATTTCTGTTTTTGGAATAACTTCTCTTTTTTTGTGAAGCATTAGACGTTGCTTTTCCCTGAGGTGATTTTCTTTTATCTCTGCGTTGTCTAAATTGTTTTTGCTTAGCTTGACGTTGATCTTTGGTTACCGGTTTTTCGTTATCAGGTGTAATTTTACTTGGTTCAAAATCTTGGATAATTTCCATTTTTAATTTATCACCCAATAATTTTTCAATACTTCTAACATATTCCAATTCATCACTACTAACTAAAGAAATTGCTTCACCATTAGCTCCTGCCCTACCTGTGCGACCTATTCTATGCACGTAATCTTCGGCTATATTAGGTAATTCAAAATTGATAACGTGTGGTAATAACGGAATATCCAAACCTCTTGCGGCAATATCTGTAGCTACCAAAACACGTACTGAACCGTCTTTAAAACCTGCCAAAGCTTTGGTTCTAGCTCCCTGACTTTTGTTTCCGTGAATTGCAGCTGCTTGCACACCCTTGCTAATCATTTTTTTAACCAAACGATTGGCACCGTGTTTGGTTCTGGTAAACACCAAAACTTGTTGCCAATCTCCATCTTTAATCAACTTAATTATTAAATCCGTTTTTTTAGACTTATCGGTTCTAATAATTTTTTGCGTAATTTTATCAACAGTTGAATTTTCCGGTTCTGACTCAACCATTATGGGATTTGTTAAAAATCCGTTTGCTAATTTTTTAATTTCTTTTGAAAAAGTAGCCGAAAACAATAAGTTTTGACGGTTTTTAGGCAACAAAGCTAATATTTTATTAATATCTCTCTGAAATCCCATATCCAACATTCTGTCGGCTTCATCTAGAACTAAAAATTCTACACGTTTTAATGACAATTTATTTTGCCCTTCCAAATCGAGTAACCTTCCCGGAGTTGCAACTAAAATATCAATTCCTCTGTTGATTGCTGAAATTTGTTTAGCCGGTTTTACACCTCCAAAAATAACAGCTGTACGGATGTCTAAATATTTGCTATATGCCAAAATATTATCGTATATCTGTGCTGCCAATTCTCTCGTTGGTGTTAATATTAATGCACGTATTGGTCGGTATTTTGGATGTTTTGTTGCTTCTAATTTTTGCAACATAGGCAACGTAAAACCAGCTGTTTTTCCGGTTCCTGTTTGTGCGGAAGCCAAAATATCTTTCCCTTGTAAAATTTGCGGTATTGCTTTTTCTTGGATTAATGAAGGTTTTGTATATCCTTTTTCGGCAACAGCTTTTAAAATGTTGTCTTGTAATCCTAATTCTTTAAATGTCATAAATGATTGTTTTGAAATGATATCTTTTTCAAAAACATTCATTTCTATTATTGTAGTTTGCAAAGATAGGTTTTTAAAATTAGATACCAAGGTAAAGATAAAAAATGTAACTTTATGCCAAACTGTAACAAATCAGAAAAGTAGCAGTCTTTAATATAAGAAATGAAATTTTGCAGAACCAAACAACCGACATAGCACAACTTATTAAGAGGTGTCTTAAAGGCGAACAAAGTGCTCATACCAAAATATACAGGTGTTATTACAAAGCAATGTATAACACGGCATACCGGATTTTAAACGATAGTTTTGAAGCTGAAGATATTATGCAAGAATCGTTTCTTACTGCTTTTTCAAAATTGAGTACTTTTAAATCAGAATCTAAATTCGGTAAAGATTTTGTGCCATTTGGTTCTTGGTTAAAACGGATTGTAATTAATAAAAGTTTAACGCAACTTAAAAAAAATAACAAAACGGAATTATGGCAAGATAATTTAAAACCAATAGAAAATATCGGTGAACCGGAAGAAGAAACAAGCAATGAAGATTACACAAACACAACAGCAAGGCAAATAGTTTTAGCGATTAAAGAACTAAAACCAAATTATCGTTTGGTGCTTAATTTAAGTTTAATCGAAGGATTTGATAATGAAGAAATAGCTCAGATATTAAATACCAATAACCAGCAAGTGAGAACAACTATCTCAAGAGCAAAAAAGAAATTAAAGGAAAAACTAAAACTTCTTTGAAAATGAATTTAGAAGATAAAATACAACAATTACAAGATCAATTTAACATTGAAGAACCAAATATTGGTCATTTTAATCGTTTTGAAAATCGATTAAAAAAGCAATCAAAATATCCGTTACTAAAATACATCCGTATTGCAGCAGTATTTTTGTTATTTATAAGTATCGGATTTATAGCTGTAAAAAAACAGCAAAACACGTTAAATACAGATACACAATTCCGGCAAACGGAAACTTATTTTTCGCAAGTAATCAAAGACGAATTAAAAAAAGTAAATGCTCAAAAAAATACTGAAAATGAACAAATTATCAACGATGCTTTTCTGCAAATGCAGATATTAGATAATGAATTTCAAAAACTACAAAAAGACTTAAAAAATTCGCAAAACAAAAAAACTATTATCTATGCAATGCTACAAAATTACCAACAACGCATTTTAATATTGCAGAATTTACTAGATACATTAGAACAATACAATCACATAAAAAATAACAATTATGAAATTCAAAATACATAAAACATTCCTCTTTTTAATTTGGCTACTTCCACTAACTATCGTTGCAAATGGAACTAATTTTAGACAAAAAGAAACCAAAACCATAGAAAAAGAATTTACTGTAACACCAGATAATCTGGTGTATATTTCCAATCAATTTGGTAATGTGGATATTACTACTTGGAATGAAAACCGAATCGTTTTTTTAATAACCATAACCGTTGAAGGTAGCGATCAAGATGCTATTTTAGATAAACTGGAAAATATCAATATTGAATTTGAACAAACTTCAGATCAAGTTTCTGCCAAAACACACATCTCAAAGAACAAATCTAAATCTTGGTTATCATGGGTTTTTAACAGTAATCAATCCTTAAATTACAAAATAAATTATTCTGTTAAAATGCCAATAGACAATAATTTAACTATTTACAATGACTATGGAAGTATTTACCTCAACGAAATAAACGGAAAAACCAAAATTAACTGTGATTATGGTAAAATCATTATTGGAAGTTTAAACAATTCCGATAACGAAATAAATACCGATTATTCTAGAAATTCGACTATCGAGTTTATAAAATCAGGTACTATAAATGCAGATTATTCGTCTTTTAGTATCGATGCTTCCAAAAATATTATTCTTAATGCCGATTATACATATAGCCATTTTGAAAATATAGAAAAACTGAAATATAATTGTGATTACGGAAAATTAAGTGTTCAAAATGCCAATTTTATTTCCGGTAACGGTGATTATTTATCGATGGATTTTGGCTCTATTTTTAAAGAAATAAAAGTAGATGCTGATTATGGTTCTTTACGTATTAATCAAATTAAAAAAGGATTTCGATTAGTTGCTATTACAAGTGATTATACAGGTGTAAAGGTAGGAATCGATAACGATGCAAGTGTAAATATTACAATCGATTTAAGTTACGGAGGCATTAAATACGATACCGGTTTTACCTTTACTAAAAAAAATATAAAATCTACAAGCAAGCATTATCAAGGCTATTTTAATCGACCAAATCCAAATGCAGTAATTAAAATAGAAATGAATTTTGGCTCATTACGCCTAATTAACAAATAATTAATTTAAAACAATAAAGATGAAAAAAACAGTATTAATTTTAAGCATTTTATTAAGCAGTATGCAATTAAATGCACAATGGTTTTTAGGTAAAACCATTAAAGGAAATGGTAATGTAATTACCAAAACACGACACACAAACAACTATGATACCGTTAATGTTTCCGGTTTTTTTGATGTTATTTTAGTAAAGGGTGACGAAGGCAAAATCCAAATAAAAGCCGAAAGCAATTTAATGGATTACATCATTACCGAAGTTAACGGTGATGTGCTAACTATCAAACTGAAAAACAGCGTAAGTATTAATACTAAAAAAGGAATCTATATTACGGTTCCGTTTAAAGATTTGGAAGAAATTACACTAAGCGGTTCGGGCGATGTGGTTGGTGATGATATCATTACCGGAAAAAAATTGGCTGTAAAACTTTCGGGATCCGGTGATATTAGATTAAATTTAGATGTTACCAAAGTGAATTCAAAAATTACAGGTTCGGGCGATGTTTCTCTCTCCGGAAAAACCGTAGCTTTAAATTCTTCAATCATAGGTTCCGGAGATTTTAAAGCGAAAAACTTACAAGCTGACATTGTAAAAGTAAACGTTACCGGTTCGGGTGATTCTGTGGTTTTTGCAAATCATAAAATAGAAGCAAAAGTAGTAGGTTCCGGAGATATTGTCTTTTATGGCAATCCTGAAAATGAAAACACAAAAGTTACCGGTTCAGGAGATATTACAGGGAGGTAATTTACCATAAATTAAAATCAATAGTGTCCAGTAAAAAATATTAGACCATACACTTAATTTTAATCATCTATTAATTAGCGCCTTAAAAAAGTAGACTCTAGTTAGAACTTAAATTCAAATAATAAATGCAACTTCCAATACTACACGATTAAAGAACTTGATATCAACTACAAAGTTCTATATAATTACTATATTTGTACTTTGTTTTCTATAAAAAAATATAAGTATGCGTATTTTATCTACTTTTATTGCTCTTTTGTTCTCTTTTCCTATTATTGCTCAAACTACCGCAATACCAGATACTAATTTTGAACAAAACCTAATTGATTTAGGCATAGACACCAATGGTCTAAACGGAAATATTTTAAACACCGATGCTTTAGCTGTTACTAATCTAGCCATTTCTGCTAATACCATTACAGATTTTACAGGTTTAGAGGTTTTTGCAAACGTGTTAACTTTGAATTTAGGTAATAACCAATTTACCACCCTACCCTTAACTACTCTAACACAATTAGAAGAATTGGTTTTTAGTAATAATGACGCATTGGTTTCTTTAGACTTATCTCAAAATACAGCATTAAAAAAATTAGATATTGGTTCATTACTATCAGGTGCAACTCCACATCCGCCAATTACCAACTTAGATCTTTCTTCAAATATTCTCTTGGAAGACCTCAAGTTATATTATTTTATAAATTTAACGAGTCTTACATTACCCAATACAAATACGCTAAAAAAAATAGACATTTACCATATTGCAGTAGCCAACATAGACCTTTCTTTGTTAGATGGTTTAGAATATTTTAAATTAACAAATAGTGCTGTTTCGGTAAATGTTATATTTCCAAATGAACAATCTGTTTTGAAACAGGTATACTTGGGTAGCATTACCTTTTTAACTGTTGACCTATCCAATTATATAGCTTTAGAACGTTTGGATTTATTCTCAACCAATATAGAGAACTTAATATTACCTACTACAAGCACTTTTACAAATTTAACTATTTGGGGACATAACTTTATCAATCCTGTATCTTTGGCATCTGTACCCAATATTACTCATTTAGATATCCGAAATAATGATACTACACCACTAGTAATTGACATCACAACAAATTTACAATTAACAGACATATCGCTTTCTAACAATGATATGAACATGTTAGATGTAACTAATAACACTTTATTAAAAAACTTAGATGTTAGTAATAACAATTTCACCTCTTTGGATGTTACGCAAAACACCCTTTTAGAAACTTTACGTGCACCAAATAACCAATTATCAACAATTGATTTATCCCAGAATATAGAATTAAAATATTTAATTTTATCCAATAACATTTTTCCTAACTTAGATGTTACTCACAATATTAATCTTAACCGTATTATTATTGATAACAACTTATTTACCACTACCGGTCTTGATTTATCTCAAAATTTAGAGTTACGCTATTTAGATGCTTCAAATAATCAAATAGAATCTTTAGATATTACACATAATGTACAGTTGGTAAGTCTTATTGTAAGTCATAACTTATTTACAGGTACAGATATTTTAGATCAATTATTTATTATAAAATCAGATTATTATGGAATTTCAGCTTCTAATATAATTGATGTTAGCTTTAATCAATTATATGGTACAATACCTGATTTTGCAAGTCTAGTAAACACATCTACTAATTATTTTAAATTTAGATTTAATGATAATAATTTCCATTTTGGTGATTTTGAAAATCAACACAATCAATATGTTCAATTTTTAATAGAAACAAATACTTTTGGCTCTTATGAACTTCCAATAATGACAGATTATGATTACGCACCACAAGCCAAAGTGAATAATATAGAGAATTTCACAAGGAATGCCGGTGATGATATCACCCTAACGACTGTTGTTAGAGGTGCTCAAAATCACTACAAATGGTTTAAAGATAATGTAGAAATTATAGGTGCTCCCGATAGTCCTAATCATACCATAACAAACTTAAACAGTTGTGATACTGCTATATATCACTGTGAAATAACAAGTAATTTAGTGCCTTTTGAAAATGCAAATCCACCGGGAACAAATAATAAAAATCTTTTACTAGTTAGAAATGATATTAATTTAACTATTAATTATACTGAATCTTGTGTAAATTTAATTTCGCCTGCAAATGGTGCAACAAATATACCAATAAATTCAGGTATTTCTTGGACAGAAAATCTTGGTGCTTGTGGCTATTATATTAATATTGGAACAACTTCCGGTGGAACAAATATAGTAAATAATGTATATGTGGAAGATAGTAATCTATATAATTTACCAACTAACTTACCAACCAATACTCAAATTTTTGTTACAATTACTCCTTATTTTCAAAGTGGAAATACTTTGACTTGCACAGAATATAGTTTTACAACCGGAACTACCGAATCTACTCCAAACTGTACACAATTAACCACACCGGCAGACGGTGCTACAGACGTATTAATTACAACTGATTTAAATTGGACTGCTGTAGGCAACGCTACAGGTTATTACTTAACTATTGGAACAACACCGGGAGGAAATGACATTTTAAATAATGTTGATGTAGGTAATACAACAACTTACAATCCGGCAACAGATTTTAATCAAAATACTACATATTACGTAACCGTAATTGCATATAATAATATAGGAAATGCAACAGGCTGCACGGAAACTTCGTTTACTACGGAAAGCATTCCAACAGCTCCAAACTGTACACAATTGACTTTTCCTTATGATACTGAAATTAATGTGTCAGTTGCTACTACAATTATTTGGACACCAATAACCAACGCTACGGGTTATTACTTAACTATTGGAACAACATCTGGAGGAAATGACATTTTAAATAATGTTGATGTAGGTAATACAACAACTTACAATCCGGCAACAGATTTTAATCAAAATACTACATATTATGTAACCGTAATTGCATATAATAATACAGGGAATGCAACAGGCTGTACGGAAACTTCGTTTACTACAGAAAGCTTACCAACAGCTCCA
>JALSLI010000085.1 GCA_026988395.1 Flavobacteriaceae bacterium
AAAAATTTCATCTAATTTTTGTTTTGTCATATCGCCTTGTGGGCTATTACTCATATCCAGCACTTCTTTATGGTTTGCTTTGTTTACACGATAGGTGTTGTTTGGGGTTGGGTTATTTTTCATTATTTGTGAGTATTTTGGTATAAAACCATCACTTGGATAGTTAACTGATATATATCTAGTTACATAACGCCACTCCCAATGGCCACAATTTGGGTCTATATTTCTACCATTAAAAGGGTCTATTGGCGGATATGGACATGGCACCCAAACTTGCTCGTAATAGGTGTGAGGTTCTAATTGCGTAGTTTGTATTAAACCGTTCCAGATATTTTCACTATTATCAAACCAATTTCTTCCTTTTTTCCACTGGTTTGCTTTATACCAAAAAGCTGCCGCCACACCCCAGCACCATGGATTCCAGAAGCCACCTACACCACAAGCTATTGCTTTAACTCTGTTCCATACAAAAAAACCTTGATAAATATCTCTTGCCGTAGATGCTGCATTTAATACATTAAAATTAACCACACCGGTGCTGTTTATTAAACGCCAATGTACCGGCGAATTTTCTTCGGCATAAATACTGATTCTAGGGATGTTGTAGTTACTATTAACGGTATAGGTATTTATAGAATTAATAGTGGCACTACCTCTTTTTAGATCTTGTACGGCAGGTTGGTTAGCATAGGCCGTTAATTCATTAGATATTGCATTATCTATAAAAAGACTACACATATCTAAATTGGTAGCGTTGGCAATAATACTTATTACAGCTCCTGCTAAGGAAGCTTGCGGTCCTGCCGTTAATTTATCGCAAGCATCATCGGCTGCACTTTGTACATTTCCGTTTAAAATTGAGTTTGCAATACCCGCACCGTAATTTGGTGTAGAAACAGTAATATAACCACCAAAATATTTACTGGAGGCTGCGGGGTGTAGTCTATCAGCATCGCGTATTGCCAAACCTCCCATACTGTGCCCAATACCTATATTTTGGTTATTATGAGCTGTGGATCCGTAATGATAGTCCATATCTCCGGTTACATCATTAGCCATATGATTAATTCCATAAGCGGAAACGTGGTACTCTCGCATACTATTTATATTTCGCTCTTGGCTAAATATTTGTTCGTAATGTTGCCAGGCAGTTTGATTATCTCCTAAACCGTGTACCCAAGCTATATTTCTAGGTGCTTGTTGTGCAGACATATTTACTAAAAATAACAGTGTAAATATATATAAAATATTTCTTATTGTTTTCATCGCATTAAATATTAAGGTTAAATTTTAAATTATCTATTTTATCCAAACTAACTTGATCAATTTCAAAACCGGAAGGCAATGTGATTTTTTCAACGGTTTTAATGGCGTTTAAAGATTGTACGTCTCCTGTATTATAACCAAAATAAGTAGTTTGTAATAATTTATCATCACTACTGTATATACGATTACCTACCAATCTGTTTTTACTTTTATCAATTAACAAAACACATTCTTGATCTAAATTTGGATCAACCATATTTAAAGGCATCCGTAAAGTAACATAATTAGAACCTTGTTCTAAAATTTGAATGTTGTTAGATGTGGCATTGGCAATAAAATCGTTAAGATTATCAATAAATTGGTGTCCTTGCATGGTAGCAATTGTTTGACTGATTTCTTCTGCTGTAAATTTTTTACCTAAGGCTTTTATTTTATTTACCATCTCCATTTGATTTGGTATATCAATAGATTGATTGGTTCTTACTTTTCCTTTTGTATCATAGGTTGTAATGGTATTACCACTAATAATGGTTTTTACAATTTCCGGTCTGTCATCAGGTAAAATATGATTTGGTAATTTTATTTCTTTAGCATCATGTATCTTATTTATTTCTAAATAAGTAGAACCATCGTTAAATAATTTCATAACCACCTTGTTTTTTTCTGAACTTGGGTTTAGATAAGACATTTCAAATTCGGTTAAATCGTAAGGAGGCATGTTATAATCTATTGTTGAGCTTATTGTATAAGATACATAAAGTAGTTCTTTACCAACTTTTTTTGTACTTGTTGATAGATCTTGGTTTTGAGGTTCTAAATCTTGTTCACAACTAAAAAGAGTAATTAAAAAAAGAGATAGAACAATATAAAAAATTTTTGTTTTTTTCATTTTTGTCAATTTTTTAAGATACACAAAAACAGTATTTTATGTCGCTGCTGTGTGTTTTTTGCCGACAACTAAAAATCGGTTGAAAAAAACTAAGTAAATCCTGAAAACTTTTGAATGTATTTTTTAATCCAATAACAAAATTGGATTATTTTTCGATAAGTCGATAAGTCGATAAGTTAAAATCATACCTCTAATTTAAAAAAAAGAAAATGGCATAAAAAATACCCAGTGGTAGGTAGTTTTTTAATTTAATAAATTTACATTAAATTGATAATCAGTACTTTATAAAAATGTGTT
>JALSLI010000086.1 GCA_026988395.1 Flavobacteriaceae bacterium
AAAGAAATGCAGTAATGGTAGTTGCTTTAAGTAAATTTATGGCATCATCAATACTTGTGTGTCTAACAATTCCTTTATATGATCCTGTTAATAAGAAACCTATTAAAGCAAAAAACAGAATAAAAGGCATTTGTAGAAATACAAAGTTACTAAAAAGACTAATTTTAAAATTATAGAATAATAGGTTTGCTAGAACATAAGATTGACTAACGATAAATAAATCTATTAGTAGTACAATCCATTTGGAGGTGTATATTTTACTTTTTCTGATATGAGTAATTAAATTATGAAGCATTTAAGTAATTATGTTTTTTTAAGTAAAAAGACTATTCATCATTATTTGCTCTATTAATAATAGATTCAGGAAGTTGCTTTTTTGCTTTTGCTCCGAGTTTTTTTAATTTTTCTACACTTCCAATAAGATTTCCTCTACCTTCAAAGAGTTTATTCATTGCTCCTTTGTATTCATTTTTTGCTTCATCCATTTTTTTACCTACTTTAGTTAAATCATTCATCAATCCTTCAAATTTATCATATAAAGCTCCGGCTTGTCTGGCAATTTCAATAGCATTTCGTTGTTGCTTTTCATTATTCCACATAGAATCTATTGTTCTAAGTGTTGCTAATAATGTTGAAGGCGTAACGATAACGATGTTTTTTTGAAAAGCTTTGTTATATAATTCATTGTCTTGATTTAAAGCAACGGCAAAAGCAGGCTCTATTGGTATAAAAAGTAAAACAAAATCCGGCGATTCCATTTGGTATAAGTCTTCATATTTCTTTTCACTAAGTTGTGAAATGTGTCGATTAAGTGAAACAACGTGTTCTTTAATGAATTTTTCTCTTTCGATATCGTTTTCTGCATTGATGTATTTTTCATAAGCAGTTAACGAAACCTTAGAATCGATAATCATTTTTTTATTATCCGGTAAATAAATGATAACATCCGGTCTTAAACGTTGTTTGTTTTCTTGGTTTACACTAAAACTTTTTTCCAACACGTATTCTCTGTCTTTTTCTAAACCGGATTTTTCTAATACGCGTTCTAAAATTAATTCGCCCCAATTTCCTTGGGTTTTACTATCGCCTTTTAAAGCTTTTGTAAGATTATTTGCTTCGGTACTAATTTTAATATTTTGCTCGTGTAATTGTTTAAGTTGTTGGCCTAAAGCTGCGTGTCTTTCAATGTTTTCTTTGTTTGTACGCTCTACTCTTAATTCAAAATTTTGTATTTTTTCTTGTAAAGGATTTAATATTTGCTTTAAATTTTCTTGATTTTGTTGCGTAAATTTAGAAGATTTTTCTTCTAAAATTTTATTGGCAAGATTTTCAAATTCTTTGGTGAATTTTGTTTGAATGTTTTCCAATTCGGTTTTGTTTTCTTCTAATTTAGATTGTATGTTGTTTAGTTCTCCATCCTTTTGTGTGAGTAATAATTTTAAATGTTCTTTTTCGTTTCGCAGATGTTTAATTTTTTCATTTAAATCATTAATTATATTTTGTTGGTTTAACTTATCTTGTTGCATCAATTCTTTATAATTTTCCAATTGATTTGTTGCTTGTTCTTTTGTTTGGGTTAAAGCGATTTCTTGTTGTTTAACACGTTCTTTTAGAGGAGCTAATAAGTTCTCGGTTTTTAGTTTTGCAAGGTAATTTCCAAGTAAAAAAGCAACAATTACTGAAATTACAGCTATTAAAATTATAATTTGAATGTTGTCCATAAGTCTTTTTATTTTCAAAAATAGTTAAAAAAACTTAATTTTTTAGACAATTTATTACGTACTTTTTATTTTTTTGAGAGATTTAATTTCTTTTTCGTAGGACTGTATTTTTTAAAAGATTAACAGAGGATATTCATAAAATAGCCTTACTTTTGCCGGCTTAATTAAATTTGAAAACTATGAATGCCTTTATTAAAAAACATACAGCAAATGCCAAAAATGATATTTTATCAGGTATGACCGTTGCTTTGGCATTGGTTCCTGAAGCTGTAGCTTTTGCATTTGTAGCAGGTGTAGATCCTTTGGTAGGTTTGTATGCAGCTTTTATGGTTGGGTTGATAACGGCAATTTTTGGAGGTAGACCAGGTATGATTTCCGGAGCAACAGGTGCACTTGCTGTTGTAATGGTCGCTTTGGTAAAAACAGGAAATGAAATGGGAGATCCATCCGAAAACTTAGGCTTATATTATTTATTTCTTACGGTGATATTAATGGGAATTATTCAGGTTTTAGCAGGTGTTTTTAAATTAGGAAAATTTGTACGTTTAATTCCGCATCCTGTAATGATGGGATTTGTAAACGGATTGGCAATTGTGATTTTTTTATCGCAATTAGATATGTTTAAAGAAAAGGTAAACGGAAAAGAAGTATGGATGCACGGCGAGAAGATGTATTTAATGATTGGTTTGGTGCTATTAACAATGGCATTGATGTATTTTTTGCCTAAAATTATTAAAAAAGTACCGGAAGCTTTGGTTGCTATTATTGTTGTGACCCTAATTGCCGTATTTTCTAAATTAGATATTGCTACTGTTGGAAGTTTTATTCGTGAAGGAGGTGGTACAGGATTAAAAGGAAGTTTGCCTAAATTTCAATGGGAAATTTTTGAGAAAATTCCATTTAATTGGGAAACATTAAAATTTATAGCACCTTATGCTTTTATTTTAGCAGCTATCGGATTAATAGAATCCTTAATGACTTTAAATTTAATTGATGAACTAACTGAAACGAGAGGGAATTCCAACAAAGAGTGTATCGCTCAAGGTAGTGCAAATATTGTAACCGGTCTTTTTGGCGGAATGGGAGGTTGTGCGATGATCGGACAATCAATTATTAATATTAAAGGTGGCGGTAGAGGCAGATTGTCCGGTATTGTTGCTGCAATTTTGTTGTTGGTGTTTATTTTGTTTGCCTCCGGTTTGATTGAGCAAATCCCAATAGCAGCACTTGTAGGCGTAATGTTTATGGTGGTTATTGGTACTTTTGCATGGTCTAGTTTTCGTATTTTACACAAAATACCTAAAGCAGATGCTTTGGTGTTAATTACAGTTTCTTTAGTTACGGTTTTTAAAAACCTTGCAGTTGCTGTGATTGTAGGGATTATCATGTCGGCTTTAGTTTTTGCGTGGGAAAACGCTAAACGTATTAGAGCTAGAAAAACCATTAAAAAAGACGGTACAAAATTATATGAAATTTATGGCCCGTTGTTTTTTGGAAGTATTCAGGCTTTTAATAATAAATTTGATGTAAAAAATGACCCTGATAAAATTGAAATCGATTTTTTAGAGTCAAAAGTAACAGATCATTCTGCTATTGAAGCTTTATATAATCTAATTGAACGTTACGAAAAATTAGGTAAAAAAGTAACCTTAAAACACTTATCGGAAGAATGTAAACGATTAATGGTAAAAGCTTCTCCTAAATTACAAAATAATATTGAAGAAAGCATCGACGATCCTAGATATCATGTAATGACCAGTGACGAGTTAATCTAAGTTTTCGGAGGTATAATAGTAGATTTTCAGGAAGTAGTATCATTATACTTAAATCCAATTTTATTTACCCAATTTAGTAAAAAATCCCACTGTTTTTCAAACCATTGTGATGTTAAATAATAATTGCCACAAAATATTTCACGTGAATAATATCTATTTCTACCATTTTCATCTTTTATATCTCGGTTTTTGTTTCTTAGTATTTCAAAGTTAGAATCAAATATTCTTTTTGAATAATCAGGATTTTGTAATTTATTAATTTCAGATTCAGAAATCAAACCTTGTTCATATGCTTTTCTAAAGGAATATTGAACAAACTGTCCTATTTTCATTCCATTAATTTCTCTTTTATTGTCTAAATTTTTTGATTTTTTTTGATTATTAGGCGAAATTGTTTTGATTTTTTCTTTTCTATTATCTAATTTCAATAATTTTACTGCTCGTGAGAATAATTCGGCTGTATCATGTTCATCATCTGTATTTTGAATTAATGGGTCAACAATTTTTGAATAAAACTGTTCATTAGATATAAATTTAATAGTAATAAAATCGTCATTTACAACTTCTCTTGCCTTAACCATTAATTCATCAATCAATTTTTTTGTTGAAGGATTGACTTTTGGTGTTACAAAATAGGAGTTAAATTTTTCATACTCATTAAAAAAAGTTTGCATTATGAAAATAGTCCTAAATATCTTTTTAATAATTCTAAAAGCAGTTTCTTCTTTACTTCCATAATTTAACCCAGCAGAATGGAAAGCGATGTCAATTCCGTAAATTGTATTTTCAGTCGTGTTTATCCCTAATATATCAATTTCTGCTTGTTTGATTAATTGCTCAAATGAGCTATTTTTAAAAATTCCAGTAAAAGAATTCGAGTTTGATATTTTATTAAACAATAATCTTGCTCTTTCTTTTTCATACTCTGTTATCACCCACTTTCCGCTTGTCATCCAATTTGTTTGAACAAATCTACATCCTTCATTGTGTTTTAGATAACTATAAATTAATGATTCAGCTATTTCAATTTTCATTTTTTTTATACTTATTCTTAGATTTAATACATCTTAACTATTAAGACCACAATAAAAATTAAAGCAACTCTATTACTCCTCCAAAACATCGGGATTTAAAATCACAAATTCAGTTCTACGGTTTTGTTGGTGTTCCGATTCGCTACATCTTACACCATTAACACAACGATTTACAGGTTGTGTTTCACCATATCCTTTCGCTGTAATTCTGTTTGGATCAATGCCGTGTTTTATAATATAATTCACGGTAGATTCTGCCCTTCTTGTAGAGAGTTTCATATTTAAAGCATCTCCACCACGAGAATCTGTATGCGAACCTCCTTCGATTTTTAATTTAGGATATTTTTTCATTATCGCAACCACTTTATCCAATTCGCGAGCTGCACTTTTGGTAATTTTAGAACTGTTTAAATCAAAATAGATAGGATCAATATTTACGACAACTTTATTTTTAAGGACTTTAATCTCGGAAGAATCAATTTTTCGTTTAAGTAATAATTCTAATTCTTGTTTTGCTTTTTTGGTCGTTATAAATTCTTTTTTGGCACTTTCGTAATCCTCTTTACTTGCGAGTGCGGTATAGTTTTTTTCACACTTTAAAAAAGTACTGAATTTACCATCTTGATTTGTTTTTGTTTTAAAAACTTCTTTGCCTTTATCATCAAGAATTTTAACCAAAACTCCGTTTAAAAAACGTGTATTTTTACTGTTTTTTACTACTCCGGCAATTTCTTGTTTACAAATGATAATCGGATTAATGTTTAGTTCTAATTTTAATGTATTATCCGATTCTTTTGTAACAAAAAAGCTTTCGGCATTTTCATATTTCTTTTTACTAGCTTTAATTTGGTAATTATTATCACATAGTAATTTTGTTTTTATTTTTCCGTTTGAAGACGATTTTACTTTAAAAATTTCTTTGCCGTTGTTGTCTAAAATCACAACGTCGGCATTAGATACCGGTTTTCCTGTTTTGGAATTTCGAACAACAGCCTCAAATTTTTGTTTGCAAATTACGATTGGTTTTAAATTTAAATTAATTTCTAAACCTGTTCCGGGACTGTTAGCGGTGACAAATTCTTTTTCACCGTCTTCAAAACTTTCTTTTTTAGCAACAATTTTGTATTCGCCGTCACAAGGCACATTTAATTTATAAAAACCTCTTCCGTTAGAAGTAGTTGAATTAATTTCAGTATTATTTTTTAAATCAATAAGTTGTACAGTTGCTCCTTTTACGATTTTTTTGGATTTTAAATTTTTTACAATTCCGGTTAACGGTTGTTCACACTCAATATTTAATGGTGGAGAAGCCGTAAAATGGTAAATATCATCATCTCCTTTTCCGTTTTTTCTGTTGGAAGAAAAATAACCTTCATCAATATCGTTATCTACAATCATGGCAAAATCATCATACTCGGTATTTATAGGAAAACCAAGATGTAAAACCTGCGATAGTACGTCGTTATCAAAAATACGAACAGCGTAAATATCTAAACCTCCCAGACCTTCTTTTCGGTTGTTTGAAGCAAAGTATAAGATGTTTTTAGAATCTACAAAAGGAAACATTTCATTACCTAAAGTATTGATTTTTCTACCCATATTTTTTGGTTTTGAGTATTTATCATTACCAAGAATATCGACTACAAAAATATCTGTTCCACCGTAAGATCCCGGCATATCGGAAGTGAAATATAATTTTTTTCCATCACGGTCAACGGCAGGATGACCGGTAGAATAATCTAAACTATTAAATGGAAGTTGTCTGATGTTTACCCATTTCCCATCTTCGGTTACATCAGCTTTATAAAGAGCTAAATTTGTCTTTTTTTCTACTTTTACTACTTTATTCTTTTTATCACGTTGTGCTTGACCTCTAACTCTTCTTTTAGGTTTTGTTTCTTCTGTTATATTGTCTTTTGCAGTAGTGTTTTCATCTATATTGTCTCTTGTAAAATAAACGGTTTTAAAATCCGGTGTAAAGGAAACAGAAGATTCGTGGTATTTAGAATTTACTTCGCCGGATAAATCCTTCACATTAGACAAACTACCATCTTCATTTATGATTGCAATATAGAGATCTAAAAAAGGTTGTTTATTTCCTTCCCATTTCTTATTAAGTAATCCGTTACCTCTGGCGGAAGAGAAAATTAATTTGTCTTTGTGCCAATATGTAGGTCCAAAATCCGATCTACCGGAATTGGCTTTTAAATTTTCAATACTGTATTCTCCGGGAGTGGTTTGTGCAAATAAGTACGTTCCTAAAAAAAGTATTGATACAAAAAGTAATTTTTTCATTTTTATAACTTGTTAGTTTGTTTATTTTACAATTTTATTAGCAAAAATAAGCGAATAATTTTAATTTATGCTCTCTAATTCAGTTTTTTAAAAAGATTAAACTTGTAAAACACCCATATTAAATTTATCAGTTATCGGTTTACCATTAGCAATTTCTATGCCATAAGAAATCCATTTTCTGGTGTCTAACGGATTGATAATAGCATCCGTCCATAACCTAGCTGCTGCATAATAAGGAGAAATTTGTTTGTCGTAACGGTCTTTTATTTTGTTATAAAGTTCTTCTTCTTTTTCTTTTGTAATGACTTCTCCCTTTTTCTTTAGGGAAGCTGTTTCAATCTGTAATAAAACTTTGGCTGCACTGGAACCACTCATAACGGCAAGATTACCACTTGGCCAAGAGAAAATAAGTTTTGGATCGTAAGCTTTTCCGCACATAGCGTAATTTCCGGCTCCATATGAATTACCTATAATAACTGTAAATTTTGGTACAACCGAGTTACTTACGGCATTTACCATTTTAGCACCATCTTTAATAATACCGGCGTGTTCGGATTTGCTACCAACCATAAAACCGGTTACATCTTGTAAAAATACAAGAGGAATTCTTTTTTGATTACAATTAGCAATAAAACGGGTTGCTTTATCAGCAGAATCGGAATAAATGACACCTCCAAATTGCATTTCGCCTTTGGCGTTTTTTACCATTTTACGTTGGTTGGCAATAATACCAACAGCCCAACCGTCAATTCTGGCATAACCGCAAATAATGGTTTTTCCGTAATCTTTTTTATATTCTTCAATTTCGGAATTATCGACCAAACGCTTGATAATTTCTAACATATCATATGGCTCATGTCTTAATTTAGGGAGAATACCAAAAATTTCATTCTCATCTAATTTTGGTTTTGTTGCTTTAATACGGTTAAATCCGACTTTTTCAAAATCTCCTATTTTACCAACAATATTTTTAATTTTATCTAATGCATCTTTATCATCTTTTGCTTTATAATCTGCAACACCTGATATTTCGTTATGTGTTGTTGCTCCTCCTAAGGTTTCATTATCTATGGATTCGCCAATTGCCGCTTTAACCAGATAACTTCCTGCAAGAAAAATACTGGAAGTCTTATCTACCATAATTGCCTCATCACTCATAATTGGTAAATAAGCACCTCCGGCAACGCAAGAACCCATAACAGCTGCTATTTGTGTAATGCCTTGGCTACTCATTTTAGCATTGTTTCTAAAAATGCGACCAAAATGTTCTTTATCCGGAAAAATCTCATCTTGTAACGGCAAATAAACACCTGCACTATCTACCAAGTAAATAATTGGCAAGTTGTTTTCCATAGCAATTTCTTGTGCTCTAAGATTCTTTTTTGCCGTAATCGGAAACCAAGCTCCGGCTTTAACAGTGGTATCATTAGCAACAACAATACATTTTTTACCGGAAATATTACCGATTTTAACCACAACACCTCCAGAAGGACAACCACCGTGTTCTTTATACATTTCATCACCTGCAAATGCACCAATTTCTATTGCTTCTTTTGGCGTATCTAATAAATAATCAATACGTTCTCTTGCTGAAAGTTTGCCTTTGGCATGTTGTTTTGCAATTTTATCTTTTCCGCCACCGAGGTAAACTTTTTGTAATTTTTTACGTAATTCCGATACTTGTAATCTATTAAAATCTTCGTTTTTGTTGAAGTTAATATCCATATAATGTTATTTAAGTGTGCTAAAATACAAAATTCGGTTTAGAAAAATTATAGAAATATCCGGATTTAAAGTATAGTTACTAATTTTTATTCAATTAGGGGAAAAATCCTTGTGATAATTTAACGTAACTCTATTATTTTTGAATGAAAATTACTAAAAGGCCATTATGAATAACAAATCCTTAAAAAAGTTTATGCACGAAGTGGATAAAATGAATGCTATTTTTAAAGAACCTTCAAAATCGGGTTTTCAAGCAAAAGAATTAAAAAAATTAATGAAAGCTCTTAAAAAAAAGAAATACAATAAATCGAATGATTTAGAGTGATGATTGAATTTTAATGATAAGTACACATTTTACTATTATCTTTTTTACCTTTGCATTTCAACAAATTTAATTGAATTATGTCAGATGATAAAAAAGTAATTTTCTCCATGTCTAATGTTAGCAAAAGCTACGATGGTGGAAATAAACAAGTTTTAAAAAATATTTACCTTAGTTTCTTTTATGGTGCTAAAATCGGAATTTTAGGTTTAAACGGTTCCGGTAAATCTACTTTATTAAAAATTATTGCAGGTTTAGAGAAAGAATACCAAGGTGATGTGGTTTTTGCACCTAATTATACCGTTGGTTATTTATCACAAGAGCCTAAATTAGACGAAGATAAAACCGTTATTGATATCGTTAAAGAAGGTGTTGCCGAAACAGTAGCAGTACTCGATGAATACAATAAGATAAACGATATGTTTGGTTTGGAAGAAGTATATTCCGACGCCGATAAAATGGAAAAATTAATGAATCGTCAAGCGGAATTACAAGATAAAATTGATGCATTAGATGCTTGGGAATTAGATACCAAATTAGAAATTGCAATGGATGCTTTGCGAACTCCGGAAGGTAATACACCAATTAAAAATTTATCTGGTGGTGAACGCAGAAGAGTCGCTCTTTGTCGTTTGTTATTACAACAACCGGATGTTTTGCTGTTAGATGAGCCAACAAATCACTTAGATGCCGAATCGGTGCATTGGTTAGAGCATCATTTACACAATTATAAAGGAACCGTAATTGCTGTAACACACGATAGATACTTTTTAGATAACGTTGCAGGATGGATTTTAGAACTTGATAGAGGTGAAGGTATTCCTTGGAAAGGAAATTATTCTTCTTGGTTAGAACAAAAATCGAATCGTTTGGCGAAAGAGGAAAAGCAAGAATCCAAACGTCAGAAAACTTTAAAAAGAGAGTTAGAATGGGTTCGAAAAGGAGCAAAAGGAAGACAAGCAAAATCCAAAGCTCGTTTGGCAAGTTATGAAAAACTGTTAAATCAAGATGTAAAACAATTAGAACAGAAATTAGAAATTTATATTCCAAATGGTCCAAGATTAGGAACAAAAGTTATCGAGGCAAAAAATGTAGCCAAAGCTTATGGTGATAAATTACTATATGATGATTTAAATTTTAATCTACCTCCAAACGGAATTGTTGGGATTATTGGTCCTAATGGTGCCGGAAAAACCACTATTTTTAGGATGATAATGGGCGAAGAAACACCGGATAAAGGTGAGTTTATCGTTGGGGAAACTGCTAAAATTGCTTACGTAGATCAAAGTCATAGTAATATTGACCCTGAAAAAACCATTTGGGAAAATTTTGCAGACGGACAAGAGCAGATTATGATGGGTGGTAGAATGGTAAATTCAAGAGCATATCTGAGTCGCTTTAACTTTTCCGGAGCAGAACAGAATAAAAAAGTATCCATGCTTTCAGGTGGAGAAAGAAACCGTTTGCATTTGGCAATGACACTTAGAGAAGAAGGAAATGTGTTGCTATTAGATGAGCCAACAAATGATTTAGATGTAAATACATTAAGAGCATTAGAGGAAGGTTTGGAAAATTTTGCAGGTTGTGCTGTGGTTATTTCGCATGATAGATGGTTTTTAGATCGTATCTGTACGCATATTTTAGCTTTTGAAGGCGATAGTCAAGTATATTTCTTTGAAGGCTCTTTTTCAGAATACGAAGAGAATAAAAAGAAACGTCTTGGAGGTGATTTAATGCCAAAACGAATTAAATACCGTAAATTAACCAGATAAAGAAATAATATCGTCGTTAATATTGCGGTTTTAAATTGATTTGTATCAATTTTAAATTTGGCCATTGTTTAAGTCATGCTTTGTTGTAGATTAGCTGTATCAAACAAAACTATTATGCAACAAGCTAAAAATTACAATCCGTTACAAGAAATTGATGCGATAACAAAGTTGAATAAATTTCATGCAAATGAAACGCATAAAATATTGTCTTTTACTGAAATAAGAAAAGAACTCAAAGGCTTAATGAAAGAATTGTCAGTTTATAAATCTGAGATGAAAGTGGTTTAAATATCCATTTGTTGAGCTATCTTTAATTTATCCTTAAATCCGCAAAGGTTTTCGTAGCGAAAAGTCAAAATGAGTGTTAGTATTGGTGTAGCGCAGTTTTGAGACACGCAAACATAGCATTAGTTATGGTGAGTATCGAAAAACGAGCATTGCCAATGATGACGTGCAGTTTGGCTTTGCAGTAGAAATACTTTTGCGGATTTAAGGATTTATAAATAACAACATTTTACAATCTATAAAATCTGTTATCATATGCAATAGCAAACCTATGGCAATGATGCGGGTTTTTTTATGCAATAAAGCCAAGAGATAGATACCTATTGCCCAATAAGTATGTAATGGATGAAAATTAATACTACAACGCTTTGGATCAAATATCGGATTTGCCAATAAATGATCTAAATCAACCAACATTGTAGCTAATAAAATAAGATAAATTTTAAGCCAATGTTTTTGGTCATACCAAATCGCAATTAAAATCGGAAAAATAAAATGCAATCCGTAATGGATAAAAAATTTCATACTCATAAGTGCAAAATTACATAATCTTTTAGCATCTTTGTCTTAAATTTTTAATAAATGAATATTGCCATAATTGGAGGTGGAGCAGCAGGTTTTTTTGCCGCTATCCATGTAAAAACAAATTTTCCGGAAGCAGAAGTTACGATTTTTGAAAAAACTTCTAAGGTATTGGCAAAAGTAAAAATTTCAGGTGGCGGAAGGTGTAATGTTACCAATGCCGCTGAAACCATAGAAGAATTACTACAAGCATATCCTCGAGGGAAACGTGTATTAAAAAGTGCTTTTTACCATTTTAATAATCGCGATATGATAAAATGGTTGCATAAAAGAAATGTAGAAACGATTGTGCAAGACGATAAATGCGTATTTCCTAAAAGTCAGCAATCACAGTCTATAATTGATTGTTTTTTAGCAGAAACAAAGCAACTTGATATTCATATTCGTTTAAATCATGTAGTTTTGGCATTAGAACAATCTAATAATGATAAAATAAAGTTATCGTTTAAAGAAGGTTCTGAAGTTTTCAACAAAGTAATCGTTACAACAGGAGGTTCTCCAAAGCGAAAAGGCTTGTTATGGTTAGAGAAATTAGGACATACAATTGAAGAACCGGTTCCTTCACTTTTTACTTTTAATATGCCAAATGAAAAAGTAACTTCTTTAATGGGTGTTGTTGTGCAAAATGTGCAAGTTAAAATTCAAGGTACAAAATTTACAGCATCAGGTCCTTTATTAATTACGCATTGGGGAATGAGTGGTCCGGCAATTTTGATTTTATCTGCTTTTGGAGCAAGGGAATTGTTTCATAGAAATTATCTATTTCCCATTCAGGTAAATTGGATTTATATGTTTGACTTTAATAACGTTAAAACGGAATTGATTGCTATTCAAAAAACGCATCCAAAAAAACAAATGCAAAAATTAAAACCTTTTGGTTTACCAAATCGTTTATGGTTATATTTATTGGAAAAACTACAAATTTCACCCGAAAAAAAATGGATTGAAATAGGGAATAAAACCATAAACAAAATAGTGAATATTTTAACAAATGACACTTATGATGTTAATGGAAAAACTACGTTTAAAGAAGAATTTGTTACCTGTGGAGGAATCAGTTTAAAAAGTATAAATGCAAAAAACCTGCAAAGTAAAGCAATTAAAAATCTTTATTTTGCAGGCGAAGTTTTAGATGTAGATGGCATTACCGGAGGTTTTAATTTTCAAGCAGCTTGGTCAACCGGTTTTGTTGCAGCTAAATTATTGGATTAAGGAATCCATTTTTTTTCGAAATTAGGTTTTCTTTTTTCTAAAAAAGCATTTCTTCCTTCTTGTGCTTCTTCAGTCATATAAGCTAATCTGGTGGCTTCTCCGGCAAAAACTTGTTGCCCTACCATGCCATCATCAGTTAAATTCATGGCAAATTTTAGCATTTTTATAGATATTGGTGATTTTGCTAAAATCTCTTGTGCCCATTCGTATGCTGTCTCTTCTAATTTATCGTGTTCTATAACGGCATTTACCATTCCCATTTCATAAGCTTCTTGTGCCGAATAGTTTCTTCCTAAAAAGAAAATTTCACGTGCTTTTTTTTGCCCAACCATTTTTGCCAAATAAGCAGAGCCATAACCACCGTCAAAGCTGGTAACATCGGCATCGGTTTGTTTAAAAATGGCGTGTTCTTTTGAGGCAAGCGTTAAATCGCATACTACATGTAAACTATGGCCTCCGCCAACTGCCCATCCCGGAACAACAGCAATAACAGCTTTTGGCATAAACCGTATCATACGTTGCACTTCCAAAATATTTAAACGATGATATCCATCTTGTCCGACATAACCTTCTTTCCCTCTGGCTCTCTGATCGCCACCACTGCAAAAAGAATACACACCATCTTTTGGTGATGGACCTTCGGCACTTAGCAGAACAACGCCAATAGAGGTGTCTTCGTTAGCATCGTAAAAGGCATCGATGAGTTCCATGGTAGTTTTTGGTCTAAAAGCATTTCTAACTTCCGGACGATTAAAAGCAATTCTAGCAACGCCGTTTGCCTTTTTATAAGTAATATCTTCGTATTCTTTGGCTGTCTTCCAATTAATTTTTGGCATAATTTTAGATTGAATTTTACGTTGTAAAGATATACTTTTTTTAAAAGATGTAAGGTTGTTTTTTAAAATTTAGTATCTTGTGCACTTTAAAAAAAAATAAATATTTATGAGAATTAAATTTAGTATTGCTTTATCATTTTTTATGATTTTAACAGGATTTTCGCAAGAAATTTTTGTGAAAGAATTTGAGTCAGATGCTTTAAATACAACGCGATTATTAAAAATTGCAGTTCCGAAATCATATGAAGAAAATCCGGATAGAATGTATCCTTTAACTATTGTATTTGATAGTGAGTATTTGTTTGATATTTATGTAGCAAATGCGAAACTATATGCTAACATAGACAAAGCTCCGGAGCAAATTGTTGTTGGTATTATTCAAAACCAAAATAAAGAACGTTATAAAGACTGTTCTTATGATAAAGTTACGTCGATGCCAACAGAAGAAGGAACCAAATTTTACCGATTTATAAGAAATGAAGTGCTAAATTATATGGATGCTAATTACCGTATTTCACCTTTTAAAACCATAGTTGGAAATACGCTTACAGCAAATTTTATTAATTATTTTTTGTTAGAACAAAAACCTGTTTTTAATGCCTATGTTAATATAAATCCTAGTTATGCTTTAGATATGAAAACTTTTTTATTAAAAAAAGTTCCTACTATCGAAGAACCAACGTATTATTATGTTATTAATGGAAAATATAATAATAAAAAGAAACAAAAATTAATTAATGAAATTAATGATTTGTTGGTGCAATCTAAGAATAAAAATTTCAATTATTTTTATGATAAACAAAACAATTCAACAAAAACAGCTTCTATAGGTCAAGGAATCGCTCGTTCTTTGGCGTTTATTTTTGAACAATATTCGCCTATTTCAAGGTCCGAATTTAAAGACAAAATTGCACATATGACGCCACCGGAAGCAATTGAATATTTAGAAAAAAAATATGTAGATATTGAGTATCTTTTTGGTGCAAACATAAAAATTCGTGAAAGAGATATTTTTGCCATTGAAAATATTATAATCGATAAAGAAGATGGTGATTATTTAGAAGAATTTGGTAAAATGATTAATCGATTATATCCGGAATCACCAATAGGTGATTATTATATCGGAAAATATTATGAAACCGGAAATGATTATAAAAGAGCATTAAAATATTATAAAAATGGTTATGCAAAGATAGATGCAGACGATCCTAATAAAGATGGTTATTATCAAAATGTAGAACGTGTTTTGGCTTTGCGTGAAGCTCAGAAAAATCCTCCAAAAGAAGAAGAAAATGTTGATGAACCTGAAGACGATTCCCAAAAAGAAGAAAATCCGGAAGAAAAAGAGAATATAAACGAAGAGAACAAACCTGAAAATAATTAAAAATGAATAAAATAAAATTACTGCTAAGTTTACTTTTTGTAGCAACTTTGGCAAATGCACAAACAACCGATTTAAAAACGGCTAAAAAAACAAGTAAAACCTATAATTTTAAAACATTGGTAGATATTGATGCTACTGATGTGAAGAGCCAAGGGAGAACCGGAACTTGTTGGAGTTTTTCTACTTCGTCTTTTATAGAAAGTGAAATCTTAAAAAAAACAGGGAAAAAAGTAGATATTTCCGAAATGTACACAGTAAGAAATATTTATGATGATAAAACTTGGGATTATGTTATGCGACAAGGGAAAACCCAATTTAGCGAAGGAGGTTTGGCTCATGATGTGATAAATTCGATACGTGATAATGGTTTGGTAACCGAACAAACATTCTCAGGAGTGAAAGAAAACGGTATTTATAATCACGCTAAAATCATTAAAGAATTAAAACCAATTTTAGATGATTATATTAAAAATGATGTACATTCTAAGTATCCTAATTGGAAAAAAGATGTTAAAGAAGTTTTAGATAAGGAAATAGGTGAACTTCCTAAAAAAACAATTTTTGAGGGCAAAGAATATACACCAAAAGAATTGGCAAAAGCCTTAAAATTTAATGCAGATGATTATGTTACATTAACTTCTTTTACACAAGTGCCATTTTATACAAAATTTGTTTTAAATATACCTGATAATTTTTCGAACGGAAGTATGTATAATGTGCCGTTGGATTTATTAATTAAAACGATTGATGTTGCATTGGATAAAGGATACAGTGTTGCTTTGGATGTAGATGTATCGGAAAAAACTTTTTTTAGAAATAGCGGTATTGCAGTTTTACCAAAAGACAAAAATGATGAGGACAGAGCAAAAACAGAAATTGTTCCGGAACAGGAAGTATCACAAGATTACCGCCAAAAAGAATATGAAAATTTTAATACAACCGATGATCATTTAATGCATATCATAGGAAAAGTAACAGATCAAGAAGGAAATGTTTATTACAAGGTAAAAAACTCTTGGGGAACAAAATCCGGTAAAGATGGTTATGTTTATATGAGTGTACCTTATTTACGTTTAAAAACAATTTCTATCTTATTAAATAAAAAAGCTTTACCGGCAGGTTTAGCAGAAAAATTAAAAATCGAAAAATAAAATTATTGACTTATTAATTTAGCTTCCATATAATTTGATTTTGTGTAATTGGTTTATGTTTTATCATTTTGATAATTGTATTGTGCCATATTGTTCCTTTTGATTGTGACCGATTAATTCTATAAGAAT
>JALSLI010000087.1 GCA_026988395.1 Flavobacteriaceae bacterium
ATAAAAAATCGGCATTATTTTTTTGCAAATCGTCTTTTGTAGTAACAGGTATTTTAATTAAATCTTCAACGGTTTTGATATTTTTAATATCAATATTATTATCAGTAAATAACTGTTTGTAAAACGGTGATTTTTCTGATAAATACAGCATCGTTTCTTGAAGTTTCTTATTTTGAAACGCTTTTATCTCTTTTGGTGATTGAAATTCAATATCAGAAATCATTTAATTTTCTCTTAATTTTTTTAATGTATTTTTTTATGTTTTCCTTATCTGGAACTGTTGTAATTTCTTTGGTTAAAGCCTTTTCAAAATAACCTAAAGCAGCTCTATAAAACTTGTTTTGATAATAATATTTACCCGTAAAATAATAGACTTGCCAAGCTTCTGGATTTAAAGCGATAAAGTTATTTAATTTATTTGAATTAAGGTGTCCTTTGTCTTTAATTATTTTTTCGATTTCTCTGCTTTCTACTCTGTATTTTTCATAATTTTTATACGTAGTTGTTTCTATAAACGAATCTTTTGCAATGCTTAATTCTTTTTCTGATAATGTAACTCTTTTAGTTGTTTTGTTTTTAAATACACTGTCCAATTGAAAAGCAACAAAAGCACCTAATTGATAAGGATTAGAAGACACATAAACCAACTTTTTTTTAGGTTGAAATACAATTCCATGATGTGCAATTAATTGATTGAGTGCTTTTTCATTACCATAACCAATTTTTTTATCGTGTAAACCGTCTTTATTTCTAAGAATTTCTACTGCTTTTTTTGGTGTGATTTGTTGTTTTTTATTTAATAATTCAATCATTCTATCGTATCGATATTGAGAATGACTTTCTGCTATCCATTTTTTATTTTCTTTATCCTCTTTATACGCATTACTTTGAAAGTGATTGGCACAAATTAATTCTGATGTGTTTTGAACTTGATAAACCCCAAAATTATAAGGCGAAAGTTCTATTAAAACTGCCTTATTATCTATTGCGCTTCCAACCATAATGGCTTCGGAAACAAAAACGGATTTTGTTTTTGCTATTGCAATTGCCTCTTCAATAGTTGAGGCATATTGCAAAATTTCTCTAGTAACTAAAGAAATAGGCGTTTTTGCAACTAAAGGAATATCCGATTTTCCTGCATTAATGGTAACCGTTAATCCTTTTTCATTCATTCCAGACATCACACCAATTATTCCTGCCCAAGAAACGGACATAAATTTATAGCCTTTTTCTGGTTGTATAAACGATATGATTTTCTCTTTGGCAAACGCATCACCAGCATAAAAATCAAAGTTTCTAGCAATGAGCAAATCACCATCTGGAGTTTTATTTCCCCAAACAGCAAACGAGGAACAACCAACTAAGGCTAAATCTTGTAAAGCATGACCAATATCGTGAGCAGAATGTAGGTATAAACTCAATAAATATTTATCTGCTATATCATTATACTCATCAGATGCGTATTGAGAAATTCCATAAATTTCTGCTTTGTATTCTTCGTTTACATATAAATAAATTTTTCTATTGTAAATGGCTAAAAATTTACGCAATAGCCATTGTTTAAATTTTGAGGGTACAATTTGATTGACCTTATCTAAAAATATTTTTTCTTGTTTTTGTGCTAAATCTTGTGTTAAATCACCAATATTATTTCCTAAATCATACGAATTATTACCAGAAGCTACCAATTCCCATTGACCAAATTTATTTTTTCGTAAGCTATTATTTCCTTTAAAAAACAGACTGTCATTAACCATAATTTTAGGTGTATTTGTAAGTTTAAACTGACTAATATCTGGTCTGTCATTAATCGATTTTTTTACGCTACACGAAAAAAGAAATGCACTTAATACAAGTATTTTAAAAAAATTACGCATCTGCTTTTTTAATTTCATCATAAATAGATTGCATTAATTTTTCTCGTCCAACAATTAAAGAACATGTTAATACTGCACTAATTGTAACTCCCAAAATACCGTGCATATTAATACTTTGACCTGTTAAAAATAAGTTTTTTATTTTTGTTTTAGGTGATAAAAAAGTTTTCATTGTATTGTCTGCATCTTTTCTATAACCGTACATTGCTCCTTTATTGTTACCAATATAATCACGATAAGATAATGGTGTTGAAGTGTAAATAGATTCAATAGATTCTCTAATATTTGGAAACTTTTTCTCTATCTCTTTTAAGAAAATCTCGGTTTTTTCTTGTTTAAATTTTTCGTAGGCTTTTCCTCTATCTGCTTTTGTTGCAACGGTATTTATGGTGTGTTCCCAAGCTGTAACCTCATCAAATTTCATATACGTCATGGCAATCATATTTTTTGCCCATTTTGTTTGCCCTTTATGAACTCCCATAGAAATCATATAACCCTCTGGCCAAGATTCTGGTGTATAATCTTGTGCTTGATATAT
>JALSLI010000088.1 GCA_026988395.1 Flavobacteriaceae bacterium
ACCCAAACTTTTTTGATCTTTTTTTTTACTAAAAATCCCTTAATCAAATTAAATCTTCTAGCACTTCTCTTAGCGGATGCAAAAGTACAACGATTTTATATTCTGACCAAATGTTTTTTTTAAAAGTTTGTTAAAGAATTTATTGGCTGTTTTTAGCTTTGTTTTATAGAGGTACTTCCCTCCTTTTAAACTAAATTGCCAACTCTTTATATGAACGTATTCCTCTTAGCGGTTGCAAATATAATACATGTTTTTATTCTGACAAGAGAAAATTTGATTTATTTTTGAGTTATTTTCTCCATAATAGCTAAATGCTTAATTATGTTTGTGGTGTGAAAAATAAAAAAACCTAAATATAGATTATTTAGGTTTTTTAAATTATTATAAATGGAATAGATTATTCTTCAATAGAAAAAACAATAGGTAAATTATAAACTAATTGTGTCTTCTTACCGCTTTTATCAATCGCAGGTTTCATTCTTGGTAACTTATTAACAACTCGAACCGCTTCTTTTTTTAGGGCTTCATGTTTTGCTCTTGTACGTAATATATTTACATATCCATTTTTATCAATAATAAAGGACACAAATATTTTTTGCGTTCCTGAATTTAAACCTAGATCTTGAGCAACATAAGCATTGAAATTTTTATTTACGAATTTATTGATTTTGGAAATCATACATGTCTTCTTTGCTCTTTCGGTACTCTTCTTCTCACAGCCAGGATAAATTGGTGCTTTTGCAACTGTATTCAGTGTTTCTATTTTCTTTTCTTTTTTAACCTCCTTTGCTATTTCTTTATCCTTTTCGTCTTTTAATGCTTGCTCAATCGCTGCATCTTGAGATGAATTACCAGATAAACCGGCATTACTAGATGTAGTTGTATTATTACTAGAAGGATTTGACGTCACAACTTCATCAAAATTAACATTAGAATTACTAGTGGCAACAGGCTTATTGTTTTTATAAATTGTTGTTGTTGGTTTAGACGTTTTTGCTTTTTTAACTGTCTTTTTGGTATTATCAGAAGATGAGTTATTACTAGCCACAACGGTCAATTTTAAACGATCAGCCTCAGCAATAGAATCAATATATCGTTGACTTTCAAATTCTGCCAGTCTTTTTTCTGCTTCCAATAATTTAATGGAGTCTTGATATCTTCTATTTTCTAATTCATCTATCTTTTTATTTGTAATATCAGAATTTAATTTATCTTTTCCTTTTAAATAATCTAATGTGAAGTAGCCTACAACTAATAGTAATAAACCCACCAATCCATAAATTAAAAAATTTGTTTTAGATGATTTTTCATCTTCTTCATCTATTTCATCATCTTCGGTTTCATCAATGCTTTCATTATTTATATCTTCTTCTGATGAATTAATTACATCTTGATCTTGTTGTTTTTCTATTTGATTAAAATCAATTTTTTCTTCCTTTGAAGTTATCGTAGGAGGAATAATTTTATCTTCTTTTTCTTCCGAAGTAGATTCTTCTTCCGGAATAACTTCAATTTCATCAGAAATTTCAAAAATAGTTTCATCATTATCATCTACATCTTCTTCATCATTAGCAGAAACAATGTCATTATCAGATGATTTTGTTTCATTTTCAATAGATGAAATTTGATCAAGAAAACTAGATTTTTCTACTTCACCTACTTCTTCTTCTTCAACTACATCCTCTGTCTCAACTTTTTCTTCGCTGACAACTGTTTCGTCATTAATTGAATTTACATTTTCGTTGTCTTCGGAAGTTGTTTCAGATTCATCTGTATTTAACTTCGCCTTTTCTAATGCTGCTAATTTTTTCTCTAAATCCTCTCTGATTTTATCAATCTTAGATTTATCCCCTTTATTCTTGTTACTCATATTTATATTCCCTTAAGTTATAATTTTAAGCACAAATATATTAATTTTAATTAATTATTCGCAAATTTTTAAACCTTTTAACTTTTATTCTGTCAAAGAATTAAAATTGATACTGGGGATGAAAGAAAAATATCAAAATTGATTTTGCATTATCATCAAATTCTTTATCTTGCAAATCTAAATAACAATTCAATGAAAAAAATATTTTTATTCTTAATTTTATTCGTTTTAATATCATGTAAATCTACTGCTGTAACGAATAAAGATACTTTACAAACAGAAAAAAAAGAAACTTATTGGCAACAACACGCGGATTACAAAATGGATATTGATATGGATGCTGCTAATTATCAATTTAACGGATTTCAAAAGCTAATCTACACAAACAATTCGCCCGATACTTTAAATAAAGTGTATTACCATTTATATTTTAATGCATTTCAGCCTGGATCTGAAATGGATATTCGTTTACAAAACATTGAAGATCCGGATAGTAGAATGGTTACCAAAGACAAAAAAAGCAGAATTGCCTTATTAAAACCAAATGAAATTGGTTATCAAAAAATTCTTTCCTTAACCCAAGATGGTAAAAAAGTAAACTACCAAGTAATTGGTACTATTTTAAAAGTAACCTTAAATCATCCTATACATTCCGGTGAAAAATCTACTTTTGAAATAAAATTTAAAGGACAAGTTCCGGTACAAATCCGTCGTAGCGGAAGAAATAATGCCGAAGGTGTTGCCCTTTCTATGACGCAATGGTACCCTAAATTAGCAGAATATGATTTTGAAGGTTGGCATCCTGACCAATATGTTGCACGTGAATTTTACGGAGTTTGGGGAAATTTTGATGTAACTATTCATATTGATAAAAATTATATATTAGGAGGAACAGGTTATTTACAAAATCCACAAGAAATTGGCTATGGTTATGAAACAAAAGGAATAGAAGTAAAAAGACCAAAAGGGAAGAAATTATCTTGGCATTTTTACGCTCCAAACGTTCACGATTTTACTTGGGCTGCCGACAAAGATTATATTCACGATACAATTACCGGTCCGAATAATGTAAAAATGCACTTCTTATACAAAAAGGATGTAAATATAGACAACTGGAAAGCCTTACAAAAAGACGCTTATAAAACGATGGATTTTTACAATAAATACATCGGAAATTATCCTTACAAACAATATTCTATTATCCAAGGTGGTGATGGCGGAATGGAATATGGTATGTGTACTTTAATCACCGGAAAACGAAAATTAAAAAGTTTAATCGGTGTGGTAAGACACGAAATGGCTCACAGTTGGTTTCAGTTTGTGTTGGCTACCAATGAATCTGAACATCCTTGGATGGACGAAGGATTTACCTCTTTTGTAAATACCATGGCAGACCAAACATTAGATGGCCAAACTAAATTTCCGTTTGAACGCGTTTACCAAACCTACACTTATTTAGTGAAATCCGGTAAAAATGAACCGCTTACCACGCAAGGAGATCGCTACAATACCAATATGGCTTATGGCATAAACAGTTATTATAAAGGACAACTATTTTTATCGCAATTAATGTATTTAATCGGTGAAGATAACCTCGAAAAAACACTTCATAAATATTATAAGGATTGGAAATTTAAACATCCAACACCTAACGATATAACAAGAACGGCAGAAAAAGTTTCCAATTTAGAGTTGCATTGGTATTTGAACGAATGGGTGGAAACAATGCATGTTATTGATTATGCTATCGAAAAAGTTGAAGGAAAAAATATTACTTTAAAACGCATTGGACCAATGCCTATGTCTATTGATTTGAAAGTAACTTATACCGATGGCTCGGAGGAAAATTTCTACATTCCAACAAGAATGCTTTACGGAAATAAACCAACAACAGCAACTGTATTAAAAGATTGGGCTTGGGCTGTTCCAACCTATAAAATTCAAACAAAAAAAGATGTGAAAACCGTTGAAATTGATCCTTCTAAATTAATGTGGGATGTTGATCTAAGCAACAATACTTATGGATTATAAAAATTAAGCCACTTACAATAAACACAAAAGCATCCTAATAATTAGGATGCTTTTTTAGTTAATGATTTGAATTAAATCAAGAATATAATTCAAATTTCTGTGATTGTAATCAAAGAACAAAACAACACCTAAAAACGCCATAAATAAACCTACAAACATTAAAATTAAATATGGTGTAGAACTTTCATGTACCAATAAAGACTTTTGAGGTTTTCTATTACTATAAAAAACAATGATTTCTTTTCCCTCTTCTAAATAATCACAAATTTTATTATGATATAAAGACATCCCTTTTTGCAATTTTCTTAATAAAATTTTATTATTGGCATACTTTTTTCCTAAGACATCATATGTGTATTCTACTTCACATTTATATAAAAAAGGAAGGTGTTTTTTAGTATTAGAATTATTATTTTTTAAAGATATTAAATTCGATTTTACGATTACTCCTTTCGTTTTAGTCCACCTTCTTGAACGAATATTTTCAAAAACATAAAAACAAGCCATAGAAATAAATCCCAAAACCGGTAATAGCCAACAAAAATGTAATAATAGAAAACATATATCTTAACGTATTAATGCATTAGACGGTTTCTTTACCAATTTATCCAACAAGATAAAAACCAAAAATAAAATTGCTCCAATCCATAGTAATAAATAGCTTAAATGGTAATAAAAATCAAAAATAATTGCCGATTTAGATGGGTGTTTCGGGTTTACCCAAACATAAACATTATCTCTATTACGCAATTTTTTGTAGGCTTCTACATGTGACTCATCATCATTAAAAATGCTTTTTTTAAAACCAATGCTGTCATTAACATATCGCTTACCTTTATAATAATAATTATATCGAATTTTTATCCTATCACGCAAAAAGACTTCTTGTAGATCCAAAGGTAATTCATCGTCTTTAACACTTATTAATTTAATGTCTTCAATTGAAGCCGAGACTTTTTGCCACAAAACAGGGTGCTCCTTTCTAAATATTTTTTTTAGATTAGAAGTAAATCCTAAATTAAAAATATACAACAAGGTGCCAAAAAACAAGGCAAAGAAAAATACAACTATATAATATGGTATTTCTTTATTCAAATCCATTATTCAATTAATTTCTTTGTTAGAATTCTATTAATCTTTCCGGTTTCTGTACGTACAAATTCATCGACAAAAGCAACTTCTTTCGGCATTTCGTATTTGATTAACAAATCGGATTTTTTCAATTTATGCAATAACGTATTATCGTTGCTTCCTTCTACAAACAATACCACTTTTTCACCCAACAAATCGTCTTGTTTTTTACTGATAAAAAATGGTACAGAAATCATACTTTGTAATTTATCTTCAATCTGTTCCGGAACTAATTTTATTCCGCCGGAATTTATAATATTATCTACTCTACCCAACCATTTAAAGTGTGAGTCATCTAAAATTTCGACCAAATCATTTGTAAACACACTATCTTCAGCTACTTTTGGAGCATTAATCACCAAACAATTACGAGAATCTATTGTAATTTTTACGTCTTTTAAAGCACTGTACCTCTTCTCAAAATTTGGATATAATTCTCTAACTGCTATATGCGTAACCGTTTCTGTCATGCCGTAACTCTGAAATATTTTAGTATTTTGTAACCTTATTTTATCCAATATTTTTTTGTCTAATATACCTCCTCCAACTAAAATTAATTTCACTTTGTATAAATCTTTTATCGATTTTTGCACTTGCAACGGCACCATCGCAACAAAATCGTACGTTTTATTTTTCCTTAACGGAAGCGAAACAGGAGCAATCACATCTAAATTCCACCCCAAAACCATTGCTCTTACCAACATCATTTTTCCGGCTATATAAGAAGGCGATAAACATAAAAGTGCTTTTATTTTAGCTTGAAGATTAAAAAATTCTCCTGTTGCAATGGCACTGTTTATCATAAACTTCTTATGAATAGCTATTTTTTTCGGCGTTCCTGTTGAACCCGAAGTTTTTACAATAAGTTCTCTATCATCTGAAAACCATTCTGTTAAAAATGGTAAGATTTCGGGTATATTTTCTTTGCAATAAGCTATTATTTCCTTATCGGAAGAAAATTGCCTTCCGTTTAAACGGAAATCCTTATGAAAGTTTTTCATATCCATCATTTTTTAGCGTAATCTGAAAATTTATTTACCCATAAAATCCATAATAAAAATACCATACCATAAACCATCGCCGGAAAAATAAAATCGTGCAACAAACGCTCTTGATTAGGATATTTATATAAACCAACCGATAAAATCGCAATGCGAATTAAATTTACAATATAAATTAATAAACTACCTAAAAGACCAAACCAAATCGTGTTTTTAAAACTGCCTTTAAAAGCAATAATAAAAGACAAAAATAAAATAATTACACTAACCGAATTACATCCTTCGATTACTCTAGAGACATATTTATCATTTACTAAAACCTTTAAAGACAATTCTTTATCATGTTGTATGATTTTTGCATCGTATCCTAAAAACTGAATTATTTTGGCTGTTTGTTGTGCTACATTTTCTGTTATAGGTGCACATGAAAACAAGTTTTGTTCCTTAATTTGTGTGCGATTTAAATAGACAGAATAAATTCCTAAAAGTAAAAAATAACTAATAAAAAACTTTACTAAAAATAGTATGATTGGTTTGTTGTTTAGCAAAATATGAATTTATATCTTTGTCAAAAATACACAATTTAATTCATTTATAAATGAAAGATTTAAAACCTGCAATCCAAAAAATATTTTCTCAAAAAAATACAATTAACCAAAAATTACAAGCAGTTTGTGATTTACTTAAAAAAGAAAAACAATTCTATGATTGGGTTGGATTTTACTTTAAAAACGGCGATAAAAAAGAATTAAAATTGGCTCAATTTGCAGGAAAACCAACAGAACACGTTATTATTCCGTTTGGTAAAGGTATTTGCGGACAAGTAGCTATTAGTAATCAAAATTTTATTGTGGAAGATGTTACACAACAAGATAATTATATTTCTTGTGGTATTGATGTACGTTCAGAAATTGTAATTCCTATTTTTAAAAATGGAGAAAATATCGGACAGATCGATATTGATTCACACACAATAAATGCTTTTAATGAAGATGATACGAAACTATTAGAATTTGTTTGTGAATTGGTTTCTTCCGATATTAAGCTCCCTGTTTTTTAATTATGAGGATTAATGTGTTACACTGAGGCTCTTAAAGAAACGCTGAAATGTACGGAGAATTTGAAATCACAAATGCTTTTGTAATTCTTTTATTTCATCTCGTAATTGAGCAGCAACCAGAAAATCCAATTGCTTGGCAGCTTGTTCCATTTGTTTTCTTTTTTGCCTAATTCTTTTTTCAATATCTTGTTTTGGAAGGTATTCTAAATCCTGTTCCGCTACTTTTTGTAAAGCATTATCGTAATGAAAAGAGGTTATCTGACTTTTAGTTAAATCACTTTCGATTGCTTTATTAATTTGTTTTGGTTGTAAACCATGCTTCGTATTGTAGGCGATTTGTTTTTCGCGTCTTCTTTCTGTTTCATCGATAGTCAACTGCATACTTTTCGTAATTTTATCGGCATACATAATAGCTTTTCCATTAAGATTCCTTGCTGCTCTACCAATTGTTTGTGTTAACGAACGATGACTACGCAAAAATCCTTCTTTATCGGCATCTAAAATTGCAACTAACGAAACTTCCGGTAAATCCAATCCTTCACGCAATAAATTTACACCTATTAATACATCAAATAATCCTTTACGGAGGTCTTGCATAATTTCCACACGCTCTAAGGTATCTACATCACTGTGAATATAACGACATCTTACTTGTACACGGCTCAAATATTTGGTCAGCTCTTCTGCCATTCGTTTGGTCAAAGTTGTTACCAAAACACGTTCGTCTTTCTCTACTCGTAATTGAATTTCTTCCAATAAATCATCTATCTGATTTAGACTTGGTCGTACCTCAATTACAGGATCTAATAAGCCTGTTGGGCGAATAACTTGCTCTACAAAAACACCTTCCGTCTTTTTTAATTCGTAATCCGCTGGAGTTGCACTAACATAAATTACCTGATTTTGAATCGCTTCAAATTCCTCAAATTTTAACGGTCTGTTATCCATTGCGGCAGGTAAACGAAAACCATATTCTACCAAATTTTCCTTTCTGGAACGATCACCTCCGTACATTGCGTGAACTTGCGGAATGGTTACGTGACTCTCATCAACTACCATCAAATAATCATCCGGAAAATAATCCAACAAACAAAAAGGGCGGCTTCCCGGAGCTCTCCCGTCTAAATAACGAGAATAATTTTCAATACCTGAACAGTATCCCAATTCGCGAATCATCTCTAAATCAAATTCCGTTCTTTCCAATAAACGTTTTGCCTCTAAATGCTTTCCTATTTCCTTAAAATAAGCAACTTGTTTTACCAAATCATCTTGAATTTGATGTATGGCATTTTGCAAAACATCCGGTGAAGTAACAAATAAATTTGCCGGATAAATCGTTAATTCCTCAAAATTTTCAATAATTTGATTACTTTCTAAATCAAAACTTTCAATTTCTTCGATTTCATCGCCAAAAAAATGAATTCGAAAACCGGAATCTCCGTAAGACGGATAAATCGTTACCGTATCACCTTTTACTTTAAAAGTTCCGCTTTTAATATCGTGTTCTGTTCTAGAATATAAGCTCGTTACCAAATCTTGTAAAAATTTGGTTCGCGTAATCACTTGACCGGTTTCAATAGTAATGACATTTTTCTTAAATTCTAACGGATTTCCAATACCGTACAAACAAGAAACCGAAGCGACAACAATTACATCACGTCTTCCGGAAAGCAAAGAAGATGTGGTGCTTAATCGTAAACGCTCGATATCTTCATTAATGGATAAGTCTTTCTCGATATACGTTCCCGTTGTGGGAATGTAAGCTTCCGGTTGGTAATAATCGTAATAAGACACAAAATATTCAACTGCATTATCCGGAAAAAAATGTTTAAATTCTTGATACAACTGTGCAGCCAATGTTTTATTATGAGCCAAAATAAGCGTTGGTTTTTGTACTTTTTCAATCACATTTGCAACAGTAAACGTTTTTCCGGAACCGGTAACTCCAAGTAAAACTTGGGCTTGATCGCCTTGTTCTATTCCTTCGGAAAGCTCTAAAATTGCTTGCGGCTGATCACCGGTTGGTTGAAATTTACTTTTTATCTTGAATTTCATTTTATGCTATTGTATTGCAAAGATGCGAAGAAATCGTAAGGATTGCAAGGATTTTTATTCAGAGGTATAAAGTCAAAAAATCAGCAATCTCAAATCCTATTTATTTTTAGCTTCTATCCATTTGGATAAATATTTGGTACTTTTAAGTGTATGATGCATAAGTATTTGTCCGATAAAGTTCTGATTGCGATGATTTTTTAAATTTACCGAAATTTGCTCTATATTTTCTTGTAAAATAGGTAGATAATCCATTTCATTAAATAACGTATTCCATATTTTTACACCAAATTTTTGTGCCGTTTCCCATATTTTTTGATCTTGGTAAAGTAATATGGATTTATCGATAAAATCGGAATTATCTTTCGTTATAAAACCACACCATTCTTCGTTTTCAACTATTCCTTCTGCTCCTATTATTCCGGTTACCGAAGTAATACCAAGTTGTATCGCTTCAAAAAATTTTCCTTTTATTCCGGCTCCAAAAGGAATTGGCGCTAACAAAACACGATAATTTTTTAGAACTTTCTTGTCTTCTAATCTTCCTTTTATAATAAACCGTTCTTTGGTATTATGTAGTTGTAAAATTTGTTGTTTTGGATATGCTCCATAAATATGAAGCTCAGCATCCGAAACTCTGTCTGCAATAGACTTCCATAACTTTTTGAGTTCCAAAATAGTTGCCACATTCGGCTGATGCAAATTATTACCGATAAAATAAAAATGCTTTCTTTCTTTAAATTTTGGGAGATTTTGAAGATCTCTAACGTTGTATTGTTGAAGTAAAAAAGGCAAATACATTATTATTTCATCCGGAACTTTAAATACTGTTTTTAAAATTTCCATTTCATATTTTGAAATAATTAGAGATAAATCACATCTGTAAATACTTGCAATTTCTCTTTTGGCAATATCCGATTCCAACAACATTTTTAAAGAAAATTTTTGATTCTTTTTATAGGCTTCTTGCCTGGTTTTTCTTAAGCAATGTAAATCCTCCGTATCTAAAATACGTATTGCATTTGGCACGATTTCTGCGACACGCCATCCAAATTGCTCTTCTATCATAAAACGATCAAAAAGGACAATAACCGGATTTTCTTCCTTTATAAAATCATCAAAATTAGTATTGTTGATTTCAATAGTAACCGATTTAATATTCTTTGCAGATAAATCTTCTGCAAACACACTTTGTTGTGCTGTGGATGCATAAGTAATTTGATAGTTTTTACTTTGAAAAAAATGAATTAATTGCAACATTCGTCTTCCTGCTGCCGAAGAATCAGGTTCTAACCAAACAGAAGATAAAATCACTATTTTTTTGTTTTTGTTCATTCCGGAATTAGAAAATTTATCGCTTTTGGTATTATTTCTACGGTAAAATCACCAATACCCAAAAGCTCACCATCAGCTTGAATATATGGTTTGTTTTTAGATTTTACGGCAATAGCTAATTTTTTGGCTTTATAAGTATCTACTGATTTATGTTTGTCTAATTTCCCGTTGTACAAACGATGCACATTTAAAAAAAGAGCTAAAGGATGCAAATCTTTTACCAAAGAAATATCAAATAATCCATCTTGTGGATTTACTTGATTGGTAAATCGCATTCCGCCACCCGAAAACCGGCAAATTCCAATACTCAATAATAACGAATTTACTGTAATAATTTTATCATTTAGGCTAATTTGAATTGCACTTTTTTTAAAGCGAAAAACACTTTTAAAAGCTGCCAAAAGATAGGATAATTTTCCTAATTTTTTATTTATATTTTTTACTACAAATCCATCTAAACCTACTCCTGCAACATTATTAAAATATGCTTTTTTATCTTTTAATGTTATAGCTCCTATGTCTTGTTCTATTAAATTATTATTGTTTAAGATAGCAATATTTTTACGAAGATTTTTAGGTATTTTATGTTGTTTTACCCAATCGTTCCCTGTTCCAAAAGGAATAACACCAACTTGAATTTTATTGGTATCTATTGTTTTTTGTGTAAAAATTCCGTTTATAATATAATGCAACGTACCATCACCACCAACTGAGATAAATTTTACAAATCCATTTTTTGTTGCTTGATGTACTAATTTTATCTCGTGTTTGGGATATTGTGTATAATTTACAACAAAACCATCCTTTAAATTTTCTAGTGCTCGTATGATTTTATTCTTTTTTCTTTTTGTATAACCGTTTCCGGAAGTAGGATTAATAATAACAAACCATTTATTCATAAAAGTAAAAGTATAAAAAAAGAGATTGCTTATGACAATCTCTTAAGAAAATTTATATTTTTTTTTCTAATTTGCATCTAAATAATCCGGAATGTTATCGCCATCGGAATCTATGGCATCATTCGGATTTCTATCGCCATTTGGATCCGGCTCTTCTAAACCTGTTAAAATACCGTCACCATCATCATCATTATCTAAATAATCCGGTGTGTTATCACCATCGGTATCAACGGCATCATCCGGATTACCGTCGCCATTTGGATCGGCATTTTCGTAAATAGTAAAAATTCCGTCGTTATCATCATCTTGATCAGCGTAATTTGGTCTTTTATCACCATCGGTATCGTCATTTTCAAAATCACCATCACCATCTATATCTTCATACAGCGAATAAATGCCATCTATATCTTGATCTCCACGCTCAACTAAACCCAATTTAATATGAAAATATAAATTGGTATTTGGTGGAATACTTCCTCCTCCGATATTTTTATATCCTAAACCTGACGGTATAAACAAAACACCTCTTCCGGGTTGATCAAATTCTATTGGCATATCCGGCGGAGTGATTACTTGTGTTCCTCCTTTAAAATTTTGAAAACCATAAGACCATCCCG
This sequence comes from Flavobacteriaceae bacterium, assembly GCA_026988395.1. Taxonomy (GTDB): domain Bacteria; phylum Bacteroidota; class Bacteroidia; order Flavobacteriales; family Flavobacteriaceae; genus S010-17. The sequence continues at coordinate 11,997 of JALSLI010000088.1, forward strand.
GAACAACAGTTGTTAAACCAATCCAAGTGTATAAAATTCGCTCATCAAATTGCGTTTGTTGACCGTCTAAGGTAATTCCTTTGTATTTAGTAAAAACACGATCTAAAATTATCGGACTTTTGCCGCTACCTTCCGGCTGATCCACGATGTAATATAATTTATAATCTACTTTATTAAAAGTTATATCTTGTACTTGTACCATATTTTTTATTGGTGTTTCACCATTTAAAATGGTATCAATCACACCAAAATCTTCTGATCCTGTTGGCGGTGTATAAAAATGTGTTTCTAAAAATGTATTTATCTTTTCATCATCGATTAACGCTTGTGCAGCGTAATCAAAATTATCGGTTGGCGTATCGTCTCCTCCACAAGAAGTTATAAATAATGTTGCTACAAATAGTATTGTAGGAATAACAAATTTTAATTTCATATTATTTCTTAATTAAATAGAGTGCGAATTTAATGTAAATTATTCAGATATATAAATTTTAGGGTAATTTAACTTTTTTTAACTTTTAAGATAATGAGATTCAATGATTATTACTACTTCTACAATAAATTTTTGAATGAAAGTATTAAAGAAAAATCAAATCTCCTTATTCTGTTTTTTCAATAGATACCAAAAATTAAATCCATAACGAATAACAAGTATAAAAAGTATCGGTATCAATGCTAAATTAAAAATTTGAATTTTAAAAATCCACAAAATCACTAAAACAAACAACAAAAAAAGAAGAAATGTAAAATAATATCTATGCCACTTTTTAAACTTAAAAATGGTAAATGCAACAAAAAAGTTTGGTAAAAATGCCCATAATATATTAAAATTACCTTTTGTTGCTGTATGGTCGGTAGCAAACCACAATAAGAATACTAAAACACCTAAAACTCCGGTTGTGAAAAGAATTATAAAATCAAGAATTTTACTTCTTTTTTTTGTCTTAAAATCCTTTATGGTTAGTAATAAAATCAAAATAGCCAAAAGACCAAATACCAAAACCGGTTTAAAAATAGATGTCTGACTTTGTTCTTCTCTTTTTTGAAATATAACATTGGTCTCCTTTACCAAAGGAACAGCAACTTTTGTTCTAACGGCATTGGCAAAACTTTTTTGTATGTATTCCGGTAAAAATGTATATTCTTTTGGTGTTGCTTCTTTATCGATTACAGAACCTAATGCCAAATCAATACCAAATTCGCCCCAAGGTTGTGCATCTAATTTTTGGTGGATTAAATCTCTAAATGTTTTATGCTCTTGTAGGAGTTCATCTTTAAAATCGATATTCTCACTACCTAAAACATTAGTCGTAACATCACGGATTTTAGTTGCACAATTATCGTAAAAAAAATCATAGAGGTATTTTTTATTTTCCGGTTTGGCATTGTTCTCTAAAAAATTAAAAAATTGTTGTTTTTCTAAGGTCGAAAAATCTAAAACTTGCTCGGTTATGGTTCTATTTTCTTGTTGGTAATTTCTTACAAAATAATAAAACGGATAAGACGATAAATCATACAACAGCTTACCTTGTGCAAATTTGGAATAAAAATTTGGTGTATTAAAATCGTATGTTCCATAATTATACACACGATCCAAACGATTTTCTCTGTCTAAAACACGAATTGCACTATGCCCGAAACTATCGTATAAATTTTTACCTTGACCAACGCTAATAATACTAACTTCTGCTTTATCGGAAAGTTTTAAGTTTTGTGCAGTAATAAATACCGGTAATAAAAACAATATGTACTTAAAAATTTGTTGCATCAATCTATTAAATCCGTTAATTTTTTAAATTCTTTTTTAGCGGATTTTCCTTTATATAAAATAGCGTAAACAGCATTTAATATAGGTGTTTTCGCTTTGTTTTCTTCATTAATTTTATGAGCACTTTTTGTAGCGTAATAACCTTCGGCAACCATAGACATTTCCATCATAGCCGATTTTACGGTATATCCTTTACCAATCATATTTCCGAACATTCTATTGCGACTAAAAACCGAATAACCTGTAACCAATAAATCACCTAAATACGCCGAGTTATTAATATTTCGTTTCATTTTATGCTCTTTTTTTACAAAACGTTTCATTTCACGAATGGCATTACTCATTAAAACTGCCTGAAAATTATCGCCATAACCTAATCCGTGTGCAATTCCGGCAGCGATAGCGTAAATATTTTTAAGCATTGCGGCGTATTCGGTACCGATTAAATCATCGGATATTTTTGTTTTAATAAAATGGCTGTTTAACATTTTTACCATTGTTTTAGCTATTTTTTTATCTTTACTTGCAACCGTAAGATAGGATAATCTTTCCATTGCAACTTCTTCGGCGTGACACGGACCGGTAATTACACCAATTTGTTCTAACGGAACGTTTAGTTTTGAATAAAAATGATCGCCTACCAACATACCGCTTTCCGGAATAATACCTTTAATGGCTGAAAATACTATTTTTTTATTTAACGGTTGGTTTATTTTATCTAGTTCTCCTTTTACAAAAGCCGAAGGAATGGCAAAAATTAAATAATCGGCATATGCTACCAATTCATTAATATCGGAAGATAATTTTAATTTATTAGGATCAAATTGTGCCGCACTTATGTATTTAGGATTATGTCCGTTTTCTTTTATGTATTCTATTGCTTGTTCATTACGCATATACCAACCAACTTCATTTAGATTTTCGGTAAGCATTTTAACGATTGCTGTTGCCCAACTTCCGCCGCCAAATACAGCTACTTTAGGTTGTTTTTTCATTTTCTTTCGTTTTGGAAATTGTATTTTGTTGTAAACGAGATTCTAGTTCCGCTTGATATTCTTCTAAAACAGGTTGTACTGTCTTTTCGGGTAAATCAGCAATTCGCACATAAATTAATCCGTCGATAGCATTGTTAAATTTAGGATCTACATTAAAAGCAACTAATTTACAATTTTGTTTGATGTATTTTTTTAGTAATACCGGAATTCGCAATCCTTCAGGTTCTATTTCATCGATAATTTTATCGAATTTTTTCATATCAGATTTTACACTATCAAAGACGAAATCTTTGTCGGCATCCTTTAATTTTACTTTAAATTCTTTTTTAGGTCTAATATATTGTGCCACATAAGGATCATAGTAATTAGATTTCATAAATTCAATCATTAATGATTTTGAAAACTCTGAAAACTGATTGCTTATACTAACACCGCCAAGCAGATATTGATGATCCGGATAACGTAAAGTAACGTGAATAATTCCTTTCCATAATAAAAAAAGCGGCATTGGTTTCTGTTGGTAATCTTTTCTAATCCAAGCTCTTCCCATTTCAATGGTTTTTTTCATCATAGAATACAGTTCCGGCTCTATTCTAAAAAGTGTGTTTACGTAAAAACCGTTAATTCCGTGATTTTTAAAAATCTCTTTACCGATTCCCATACGATATGCTCCTACAATTTTTTGCTTATCATCATCCCATAAAAAAAGATGTTTGTAAAATTTATCGTATTTATCTAAATCAATTTCTTTATTCGTTCCTTCACCAATTTCACGGAAAGTAATTTCGCGTAAGCGACCAATTTCTCTTAAAATATTTGGAGCTTCCTGTGCTGATACTAAAAAAACTTCATAAGCTTTACTCTGTAATAATTTTGCTTCTGATTGCTGTAATTTTTTAACTTCTGAAAGAATTTTTCCGGCATCAACAGGATCGATAATTTTTTTAGGTTTTCTTTTTGGTTTAAAAGAATTTGGAATTTTCTTTTTAGATGGAGATTCAAAAGAGTTTGCCAACATATACGTTTTTTTACGTAAAAATTGCTGGAAATCGTCTATGTTTTGGTATTCGTCTTGCTCTTTTGGCCAAATTGGTTTACCGATACGTACTTTTATTACACGATTTCTTTGGTTTAACAATTCCGATGGTAATTTGGCCGTACGCAATGAATCGCTCCATTTGGATAACAAATAGAAGAATTTGCTGTTTTTTGCGTGAAAATAAATAGGAATAATTGGTACATTGGCTTTTTTAATCAATTTAACAGCTCCTTGCTCCCAAGGTTTATCTACCACAATT
>JALSLI010000089.1 GCA_026988395.1 Flavobacteriaceae bacterium
AAAACAGTAATATAACAAATTTGTTTCCATCCCTCATAGGTAGGCTAAAAACTCATTATGTAAAAGAACATAACTTGTTTTTTTACTTACGTTTTTAGATTAAGTCAATTTAAAAAAGACAATATTTTGCCGCTGGAATTTAAATAATGCTAAAAACATAAGGGGTCCAGCGGCAGAAAAAATGCAGGAGGACAAAAATGAATATACTCCAACATCTAGAAATTATTTTGGTATTATTAATTGTTTATAACGTAGCAAAAAGGTAATAACCCCAAAAAAAATCAAGAAAAAAAGTAAGTTAACCAGAATGAATATCTGAGTTTTTCAGAGATTCCTCAAATAAAAATATTTTCTGGATCTCCTTTTTCTACGCCAATTACTTCTCTTTTAAAATAGTGTTTTGTCCTAAAGGTATAAACAATCAAAGAATCTTCTTCTGGTTCCATTAATTGTTTAAGCTCTGTTTTTAGCCTCTCAAGCTGGGCCTTGCTAAGTTCACCCTCAAACACTGAAAGTTGCACCCAGTGCAGATATTTTTTGCACGTTTTATGAAACTTTTGCACCCGTTTTTCCCCTGCATCATAAACAAGTATAACAAACATTATCGTGTCCTTATGTAGGGACGATATAATTCATCGCCCAAAAAATGACGGTATAGTTTATAACATTCCAACCTCATCAAACGCCGATAGGATACGTTTCTTCCTAGTTGCTTGTGTCTGATAGTTTCCGCCAATCTTTTTTCATAAGCCTGAATAAATTTTTTACTCCCTTTTTCTTTAAGGTAAATCCCGCCCAGTTTGTCTTCAAAGTCACTTGTATTAATCTCTCTTCGGTTAAGGAGACTAAATATCACCCTATCTATAATAATAGGTTTAAATATCTCACTTATGTCTAAATTTAAACTAAAAGAACGTTCGTTGGTTTCGTGCAAGTATCCAATCCTGGGATCAAGGTGAGTACGATAAATTTCAGACAAAACAGCTACGTACACCAAAGAGTTTCCAAAAGAAATAAGGGCATTTAACCTGTTGGCAGGTGGACGTTTGCTTCTTGTTTCAAAAGAAAATTCTGGATTGTCCAAAATAACATCAAAGGCTGCGTAGTACTTCATCCGCGCGTGTCCCTCTACCGCCATAAGTTCGGCAGGGGTCTTGGCCTTATTTAATTCTTTTATTCTATCTTCAATAAATTCAATGTGTTCTGTTAAATTCTTGCCTCTCGAATTATAAACCCGCAAATTAAAAATCATGTTGCTTAAAGCTCCAAAAACAAAACTTCTAGCCAGTCCCACTCTCCAATCTTTATTTAAGTAATATTCTGCCTGTTTTAAGACCATAAGTCCAGAATTCATAAATTCTCTGGGATAGTATGTTCCTACGTAGTATTCAAAATAATTGAAAAAGTGGAGCAAGATTTGTTTTTGGCTTAAAAATTCAAGGAGCTTTTTATTAAAAGTAACTTCTGCAAATACGTAAATGCTATCTATGGTTTCCACAGGAATAACTTTTTTCTCTTGTTCGTAAATAAATAAAAGGGTATTGGCATCACGTTTCAATTGACCAGGGTTAAATATGTAAATATTTCTCTTCATTTACTTATCCCCAACACACTTCCTGAAAAGAGCAAGTGCGACAATAACTTATTTTTTTGGGTTTAGGTGGAGTGGATTTTAAAAATATTTCTATCATCTCTTTTAAAACGTCTTTTATTTTTTGCTCCAACTCAGCAGTAAGTTTGACTTGCTCAGTTTTTCTTTCTTTTGGAAACAGCAATACTCCTTTCATTTCAAGTCCTTTTTCGTGTTTTAGATAATAAAGATAATAGGCAAGCTGAAGCTTTGCGGCCTCTTTGTGCCGTGAAGACTTCTTGACTTCACCCACCATTTCATCGCGAAAAAGGTCGATCTTTAAGAGTTGATCCACAAATATTTCTTTACGCGCCCGCTGGTAAGAACCTTCGTGTACAAGGCGACCGAGTAGAAGCAAATCATTTTCTTGATGAGGATTTAAGCGATGGTAATAAAACCACGCTTCGCGAGGACACACTTGATAGGCATAAAAGATGGTACCGTTAATCCGAGAAAATTTATGCATAAAAAACACGTCGCAACTATCAAAATATTAAATTTTTCTTGGCAACATAAAAAAACGTTTATATTTAAAAACGTAACTGAAAAAAATAAAAATTTACCTTTTCTTTCAACAACTTGGATTATAACTTATTTGAATAATTTAACGTTTATTTTGCAATTTTAAACCGAATTGGGAAAAACAAAGTTTTTGCAGACGTACCTTTAAAAGGTTTTTATAAAAA
>JALSLI010000090.1 GCA_026988395.1 Flavobacteriaceae bacterium
AATGGAAAATACAGCTTTGGTTATACCTAATAATCCGATATCAGGTATCACCGGAAATTTTTATACAATAAAAGCAAAAGCAGGTAAATTATATGCAACATATGCATCGGATTATGTTAGTGAAGGAAAATTAAAAGTTTTCAATTTAGATTCAGCAAGTCTTTTAGGAGAATATGAAACCGGTATTATTCCGGGAGAAATTATTTTTCAAAACAATTAGTATATTTAATTTTTTGGGTAAATACTTAAAAAATAGAATTGTATAAGCTTTATTTTTGCGTGCAATATTTTTTTTTATAAAATATTATAGTATATTTGGTTTTTCTTAATACAATAACCCTAGTAAACTGACCTAAAAATGAATAAAAAATTACTGATTTTAATAGCTTTTATTTCTTCGGTTTTTTTGTTTTCCCCTAAAACAAACGCACAAGTCTGTCAAAATCTAAATGCAGGTGATGATGTACAAATGCAATGTGCAGATACAGATGTAACATTAAATGCAACTGTTATTGCACCAAATTATAAAACCACACGTAATTATGATGTTGGTGGCGAATTGCTTTGTCCGCCGGTAACCTACGATGGTTCACGAACTTTTATACAAACAGATGATGAATGGTCTGATTTTGTAATTGATATTCCGTTTACTTTTTGTTTTTTTGAAAATCAGTATGATCAATTGTTAATTTCCGGAAATGGAATTGTAACCTTTGATTTGACTGTTCTTAATGCCTTTAGTAATTGGGTAGTTGCTGATGGTTTACAACTACCAACACAAGAATGGCAAACCAATGCTATTTTTGGTGTATATCACGATATGGATTCTAGGGTGCAACCACGAGAAGATCGTATTTCATATAAAACTTTAGGCGATGCACCAAATCGTGTTTTTGTAATTAGTTTTGAGGCATATCAGTATAGCTGTAATGATTTACTGAGTAAATCTCAAATTAAATTATATGAATCTTCTAATGTAATTGATATTTTAGTAGATGAAAAACCGGTTTGTAGTTCTTGGAATGGCGGTAGAGCAGTAGTTGGTATTCAGAACAAATCGGGTACTATTGGTGTTTCACCATCAAGTAGAAATAATGGTGTTTGGACACCGCCTGCCGGTGGAGAACTTTGGCGTTTTGTGCCAAACGGACAAGATATGGACTACTTTTTAAAATGGTATGACCAAGACGGCAATCAAATAAATGCTAATAACGATGAATCTGTTACGGTTAATCCGCAAGTGGAAACGACTTATACAGTAGAACTGACTTTAGTAGATCAATGTAATGATAGTACGGCGGTTGTTACCGATCAGGTTACCGTTACTCCCGGGTTTACGCCTGATATTCAAACACCTGTAAATTTAGTGGAATGTGAAAATCCTGTTGGTTCAGGTACTTTTGATTTTAATATTGATCAGACAACATATGTTTTAAACGGATTAAATCCGGCGGATTTTAATATCTCTTATCATACTTCTTTTGCCGATGCTGATGCAAATACAAATCCGATTACGGTATTAAATCCATATACATCAGCAGGTAATGAAACGATTTTTATTAGAGTAGAAGATGCTACCGACCCTACTTGTTATACCATTAGAAGTTTTACTTTAACGGTTTTAACACAAAGTTCAGCAGATATTTCTTATAATCCAACTAGTTTTTGTATGAATGATATGAATCCAACACCGGATAATGTTTCTACCCCGGGAGGAACATTTACCATAACTAACGGAGGAGTGATTGATGCAGTAACAGGTGAAGTTGATTTAATGGCTTCCGGTTTAGGAACAGATGGATCAGGTGATTTTACAATTACTTATACAACAACCGGAGATTGCCCAACATCTTCCTCACAAAGCATCACTATTGAATTAAAAAAAGATGCTACTTTTGACTATCCTGATAACGTTTGTATCGCAGATGCCAATCCATTGCCTACAAATGTTGTGGAAACAGGAGGGGTTTTTTCTGTTGATAACGGAGCAACAATTGATACCGTTACCGGAGAATTAGACTTGACAACTACAACTGAAGGTGTTGATTATACGATAACTTATCAATTTAGTGGAAACTGTCCAAGTTCTTCGCAACAGATTATTCATATTGATGAATCTCCTATAGTAAATGCACCTACAACAGTTTTAAATTCTTGTGATAACGGAGATGGTACTGCAAATTTTGATTTAGCTTCTTTAGAAAATGAGATACTTGGAAATCAAACTAATGTAACTTTGACATTTCATGTAAGTCAAGTAGATGCAGAAGCAGGATCTAATCCGATTACTACGACACCTTTTGCGGTTGTTGCAGGAAATGTTTGGGCTAGAGTAGTAAATACACAAGGTTGTGCTGCTATTGTAGAAGTTCCGTTAACTATTGAGAATTGTATCATTATCATACCTCAAGGATTTTCACCAAACAGTGCTATTGCAGAGAATCAAACTTTTAATATTCCGGGAATTCGTACAAAATATCCTAATTTTAAAGTTTATGTATATAACAGATATGGTAATGAAGTATATAGTGGAGATATAAGTACAGACAATTGGAATGGAAAATTAAACAATGATGGTGATTTATTACCTGCAGGAACTTATTTTTACGGCATTAAATTAAATGATAATCAAGATATTAGATATCGAGGTTGGGTTTATCTACAATATTAAAAAACACTCAAATAGTTTTTTTAAAAGGAGTTGCATTATTTGTGTAACTCCTTTTTTTAATCATAAAATTCTTTGAATTTTTACAGCTAAAAAAATAAATCTCCGATAGTTTTTTTTAACCTACCGGAGATTTGGTAATCTATAATTTTAATAAAATATTACTTAGCCTTTTTCATTCTGGAATAAGAAAATAATCGTTTTTCTTTAATTTGTTCAGAAATTCCTTCCGGAAGCATTTTTTCCCAACCTTCTTCACCATTAGCAATCATTTTAAGTACTGTTCTAGAGAAAATTTCCAAAACCTTAGGATCGAAATTTTTAATATCTACAATTTTACCGTTGTATTTAAAGAATTTATACAATTCTTTCATTCTTGGGTGAACTTTTAGATTTTCACTATTAATAATTTCACCGGTTTTTTCATCTTTAATAGGATACAAGTATACTTTAATATCTTTATAAAATATTTTTCCGAAGGCTTCTAAAATTCCACCACTTAAATCACGGTAATATTTTTCATCAAAAATTTGTACTAAATTATTTACTCCCATGGTCATTCCCATTCGTTTTTTAGTGAACTCAGAGAAATATTCTACCAATTTATAATATTCAACAAAGGTAGAAATCATTACATTGTGCCCTAGAGAACATAGTAATTCTGCTCTATCTAAAAAGTCTCTTTCATTTAATTTACCTTCCGATAATAAGTTAGGGAGTGTGAGTTCAAAAATAACTTTTGTCTTTTTAGGATTTACTTTTTTGTCTTCTAAAAATAAGTTAATGGATTTTTCATACATATCCATATTAACCATAGTAACCGGTCTAAAACTTCCGCGTAAAGTAAAGATATTAGCTTTGTAAAGTTGTTGAGCAGGCAATACATTTATACCTTCTTCATTAAACATTACTGCATTTGTAAAGCCGTTACTTACTAAATGTAAACTCATAATACGGTTATCAACATAGGCAAAACGAGGTCCGGAAAAGTTAATCATATCTACCTCAATTTGATCTAAATCGATATTATCATAAAGTGATTTTAGCAATTCTTTTGGATCATCATGTAAGTAAAATCCGCCGTAAATTAAATTTACACCTAATTTACCAAGTGTTTCTTGCTGTAATCTGGCATCATTTTCTTTAAATCGAACATGTAAAATAATTTCATTGTATTCCTCCAAAGGATCTAATTGAAATTTTACTCCAACCCAACCATGTCCTTTAAATTTTTTGGCAAAATCAATGGTTGTAACAGTATTTGCATAGGTAAAAAACAATTTATCCGGATGTTTATCTCTCGACAAACGGTCTTCAATCAAGTCTATTTCATGCGATAGCATTTTTTTGAGCCGTTTTTCGGTAACATAACGCCCATCTTCTTCTCTGCCGTAAATAGCATCCGAAAAATCTTTATCATAAGCACTCATTGCTTTTGCGATAGTTCCGGAAGCACCTCCTGCTCTAAAAAAATTACGAACCGTTTCCTGTCCGGCACCGATTTCGGCAAAAGTCCCGTAAATATTACGATTTAAGTTAATTCGTAATGCTTTCTTTTTAATAGTAGGGATATCTTTTAATTCGATATCTCCTTTAACTGTAACAGCCATTTTTTAGTATCTTTTATTTTCTCACAAAAGTAAAAAGAATACTTTTAATTTATAAGGAAAATAGTTTTAATTTTGTCAAGAGATTACAATTTGAAACTTAATAAAAACGAATTCTATGCAATTATTGTTTTTTGGTACCGGAACTTCTAAAGGAATCCCTGTAATTGGTTGCGATCATCCGGTTTGTTTGTCTGATGACCCTAGAGATAATCGATTGCGTTCTTCGGTTTTGTTTCAGGTTAACGAAAAAAATTATTTAATTGATTGTGGTCCGGATTTTAGAATGCAAATGTTGCAAAATAAAATTACAAAAATAGAGGCAATTTTATACACACACGAACACGCAGATCATACAGCAGGATTAGATGATATTAGACCAATTACTCAAAAATACGGTGATATGCCAATCTACACCTATAAACGTGTAATGGATAATTTAAAACATCGTTTTGATTATATCTTTACAACCAAAAATAAATACCCAAGTGCTCCCGGAGTGCTCCCTCATATAATTAAAAAAACTGCTTTTTATATTGATGATTTGTTGGTTACGCCAATACAGGTAATGCACGGAAAATTACCAATTTTTGGTTATAAAATAAAGGATGTTGCTTATATTACCGATGCTAGTTTTATCGATGAATCGGAAAGAGAAAAACTTAAAAACCTAAGCGTTTTAGTGATTAATGCATTACGAATAAAAGAACATCCTACACATTTTAATTTAGAAAATGCATTGAAATTAATTGAAGAATTACAACCTAAAAGAGCATATTTAACACATATTAGTCATAAATTAGGCTTTCATAAAGAGATTGAAAAACAGTTACCTGAAAATGTTTTTGTGGCTTACGATGGATTAAAATTAAAAATATAGATTATGAAAATTATTTGTATCGGCAGAAATTATGCTAAACATATAGAAGAATTAGAGAATGAACGACCAACAGAGCCGGTAATTTTTTTAAAACCGGATTCTGCTAAATTGCCAAAAAAAATGCCGTTGTTTATTCCTCCTTGGTCAAACGGAATTCATTATGAAGTGGAATTATTGGTTAAAATTAATCGTGTAGGCAAATATATAGAACCTAAATTTGCTCATAAATATTACCAAGAAATCGGATTAGGAATTGATTTCACCGATAGAGAATTACAAAGTAAATTAAAGGCAAAAGGATTACCTTGGGAAAAAGCAAAAGCATTTGACGGCTCAGCCGTTATTAGTCCGTTTTTCGATAAAAAGAACTTTGATTTGGCAAATACGTCTTTTCAATTATTAAAAAATGGTGAAACTGTACAAGACGGTAATACCAAAAATATGCTTTGGAAAATAGATGATTTAATTGCACACGTATCACAGTATTTTACATTAAAGAAAGGAGATATTATCTTTACCGGAACGCCGGCAGGAGTAGGTCAGGTGCAAGAAAATGATTTGCTTACAGGTGTATTAGAAGGAGAAACTGTTTTTAATGTTAAAATTAAATAAGATTTGACGCCGGTAAATTGTACAAATTATGATTTTCAATTCATAACTTATAATTCATAACTCATAATTTAAAAAAATCTAACCGCAAAAACCCAAACTTCCTCAAGTTTGGGTTTTTGAAATTTATAAAACTCTTTATTTAGTTGTTTGTTTTTCAGTATTATATATAATAAAAATAGAAATTGTGGTGAATTTTGCGGGCTAATCATCCAGTTTGTAATGTTTCATCAAGATTTTTTCATACAAACGATCGGGCATTAATCTTTTTATGTGTATGGCGTATCGTTGCATAAAGGTTCCAACTCGATATCGTACTTTCGGATTTTTTTTACCAATGATTTTATAAATTGCTTTTGCCATAATTTCCGGTTGCAATCCTTTATCAACTTCGTCATCAATTTGTTTTAAAACTTTGCTATAGTGTTTTTTATAAGGAGAATCTTTAAAAAGAGGTGTATGGTATCTTCCGGCAGCAATATTTGTGGCAAAATCTCCCGGAGCAACATCTACAACGGTAATGCCAAATTGTTTGGTTTCTAAACTCAATACTTCCGATAAGATAGAGGTAGCCGATTTTGTAGCCGAATAGATACCGCGATACGGCAAACCCATATAACCTGCAATAGAGCTGATGTTTAAAATTAAGCCGTTTTTTTGTTTTCGCATTTGCGGTAAAACACCTTTACAAACATTTACTACACCAAAAAAATTGGTATCAAATGCTTTTTTCATTTCTTCAATTGGTGTTTCCTCCACAGGACCGGTAATTCCTTTTCCGGCATTGTTAATTAAAATATCCAATTGTTTTTCTTTTTCAATAATTTGAGAAACGGCTTTTTTAATCGAATACTCATCCGATACATCTAATGCTATTAACGGAAATTTAGAATCTGTATATTTTTTAGGATTTCTGCTTGTTCCATAGACAATAAATCCTTTTTCTTGTAAGTATTCGCCAATTGATTTACCTATTCCTGAGGAAGCACCAGTGATAAGAACGACTTTATTTTTCATTTTTCAAAAATAGTAAAAAGATGTGATAACGCCACGAAACTTACGAGCATAAAAAATGGCAAGCTACCTACATCACACCGCTACAACCTCTTACCTTTGCTGCGTTCCCGCCCTGGAGGATTCCGAGGGAGCTGGTTGTGTAGGACTTGCCGCTGCAAAAATACAAACCCTTTTTAAATACACAACAAAAAATGTAACTTATTTTTCTTTTTTTATACTAATCAAATATAATTCGTATTTTTGTCTAACTAATAAATCAAACTTTATGGAAAATCAACAAACTTCGCAAAAATCAATCATGATTAATTACGGACTCATATTAGGTGTCTTAACGATTCTTGTTAATGTCATTGCTTATATGGCAAATGGTATTGAAATGGAAAGACCTTTTTGGGAAAAAGCCCTTGGTTGGGTCGTGTTTATTGGTGTTATTTTTATGGCAATCATAAAATTTAGAGAAGCTAATAATGGTAATTTAAAACTAGGTCAAGCTATAAAAACCGGATTAGGTGTTGCTCTTATTGGTGGTTTGATTACCGGAATTTATGTGTTTGTCTTTTTTAATTATATAGAACCAACTGCATTAGATTCAATAATGGAAATGACACAAGAAAAAATGTTAGAGCAAAATCCGGATATGACTGATGAGCAAATGGATATGGCATTGAAAATGACAAAAATGTTTATGTCACCTACAGCAATGATTTTTATGACAATTATCGGTAATTTAATTATGGGATTAATCGTTTCTTTAATCGCAGGTTTAATCCTTAAGCGGGAAGAACAATATATTTAATATGGACATATCCGTAGTCATACCGCTTCTAAATGAAGCTGAATCTTTGCCGGAATTATACAATTGGATTGCAAAAGTTATGCAATCCAATTCGTTTTCTTATGAAATTATTTTTATAGATGATGGATCAACAGATAATTCTTGGGAAATTATTAAGAAATTAGCTAAAGAACATTCTGAAGTAAAAGGAATTCGCTTTCAAAATAATTTTGGTAAATCGCAAGCTTTACATGCCGGATTTAAAGCGGCAAAAGGTGATGTGGTGATTACAATGGACGCCGATTTGCAGGATAGTCCTGATGAAATTCCGGAATTATTTGATTTAATTAAAAAAGAAAATTACGATTTAATTTCAGGTTGGAAAAAAAAGCGATACGATTCTAAAATACGTAAAAATTTACCTTCTAAACTCTTTAACGCTGCTGCAAGAAAGACTTCCGGAGTAAAATTACATGATTTTAATTGCGGATTAAAAGCATATAAAAAAGATGTCGTAAAAAATATTGATGTCTATGGAGAGATGCATCGTTATATTCCTGTTTTAGCAAAAAATGCCGGTTTTACCAAAATAGGTGAAAAAGTAGTGCAACATCAAGCAAGAAAATATGGAACAACAAAATTTGGTATTGAGCGTTTTTTTAATGGATTTTTAGATTTAATTACCATTTGGTTTCTTTCTAAATTCGGTAAAAGACCAATGCATCTATTTGGTTTGTTAGGTTCCTTAATGTTTATAATTGGCTTTTTATTTGCATTATATTTAGGTGTTGATAAACTTCTTTTAAACCCACACGGAAGATTAATTACACAAAGACCGCAATTTTATTTGGCATTAACCGCAATGTTAATAGGTACACAATTATTTTTAGCCGGTTTTATAGGCGAAATTATTCTGCGAAATAATCGTCAACAAGAACGGTATAAAATAAAAGAGGTTGTTTGAAATAAAAAACGTTCTAGCTATTTAGTGTAGTTAAAAAACTAAAGAGAATATAGACTGTTATATTTCTGAATATAATCTATAAATCTCAAATATTGATTTTTTGAACCTTTAAATTTAATGGTATTTTTTAAGGTTTTTATTCCGTAATTATCTAAAAATAATCCTATTGATGTGTTTAGAAAAGATGACGATAAAGATAAGTCATTATCTACATAAAGAAGTAATAACTCTTTTTCTATTACAGCTCTTTGTAAATAATCATACAATACCAAACCTTCCGAATTTGAGCTAGTATTATTCACTAAATCTTTTAATACAATAGTTTTCATAATATTTATATTTACCTTTAGAACTTCAAATACTGTGCAAAAGTATAAAACTTATTAACAAATATACTGATTTTTTATAAATCAAATATTTCTTCATGTTCATTTTTGTTTTGAAAGGTGTTTAAATCAACTTCCACTTTGATTAATGTACCTTTAAATTCGTATTCTGTTTTGCCTGCTTTGTACAGTGAATTAGCACTTTTTTCAACAATTCCATTGTTTGATATGATAGTTAATTTACCATTAGAACTTTCAGTAAATTCTATTATATTATTTAATCCAAATCCTCTATTTCTAGGCGTGGAGTTAACAGAAAATCCTTTTTCTAGTGATTTGATAATTGATTTCCAGTCATCCATAATGGGAAAATTATTTTCAATATTTTTATTATTAATAGAAGATGGTATACCAATTCCAAAATCACAAATTGAAAAAGATAATTTATTGTTTTTTGGATAATATTGGGTAATGATATATCCTGTTATTGGTGATTGAGCATGGTCGAATACATTATTAAATACTTCATCTAAATTGGCTGAAAGAGAAATTAAGTCTTTATTGTTTGCAAATCTTTCAAAATATTTTTTAGCATAAAGAGAATAAGAATAAATCATATTCTCTGATATTTTCCATAAACATAATGTTGTTTGATTTAAAGAGATTGTAAATTTATCTCTATTGAAATTTTCGTCCCAATATTTCTTAAATTTAACATTATTTAAATGATTATTAAAATTTTAGGTACCTCCGATGAAGCTAATTTTGCTACCGTTTATATAATAGCTTTCAATTAAGCAGGCTAGTACTACAAAATCATCGGTATCTAAAAATTTCACAGTGTTAAAATCTACTATTAATTCTTTTGCTTTTGCAATGTTTTTTAGATTTTTTCGAATAAAATAAAACCAGTCATCTGCATTTTGTGTATTTGGTACTTTTAAAATATATTTTAACATCAGAGAATTTTTATCGCTAATGTAATGAAATTCTTTAAATACATATTCTTTTAATGTTTTCTAAATAACCGTATCTTTGCATTCTATAAAAGTAAGAACATGAACAAGGAACAAATCATTAAAAAAGCAAAAGAATGGTTGCAAGCACCGTTTGATAAAAACACACAAAAAGAAGTACAAGCTTTAATCGATAAAAACGACCAAAATTTAACCGAAAGTTTTTATAAAAATTTGGCTTTTGGTACAGGCGGAATGCGCGGAATAATGGGAGTAGGTACAAATCGAATTAACAAATATACACTTGGTAAGAACACACAAGGTTTAAGTAATTACCTCAAACAATATTTTAAAGATTTAGAACAAATAAATGTTGCGATTGCTTATGATTGTCGTCATAATTCAAAAGAATTCGCAAAAGAAGTAGCCAATGTTTTTTCGGCAAACGGTATAAAAGTTTTTCTTTTTGACGATTTACGTCCAACACCAGAGCTATCTTTTGCCGTCCGTTATTTGGGTTGTCAAAGTGGTGTGGTTTTAACCGCATCGCATAATCCGCCGGAATATAACGGATATAAAGTATATTTTGATGATGGAGCTCAAATTGTACCACCGCAAGATACCGAAATTATCCATGAAATTGAAAAAGTAAAGTTTGACCAAATCAACTTTAACGGAAACGAAAATTTAATCGAATACATAGGTAAAAATATTGATGATGCCTTTATAAAAGCCAGTATTGCACATGGCACTTTTAATGCTAAAAATCGCGATAAGCTAAAGATAGTTTTTACATCGTTACACGGAACTTCTATTAAAATAATTCCTGATGCACTTAAACGTGTCGGTTTTACCAATTTGCATATTGTGGAAGAGCAACGCATTCCAAATGGCGATTTTCCAACCGTGCTATCGCCTAATCCGGAAGAACCTGCCGCACTAAAAATGGCTACCGAATTGGCAGATAAAATCCAAGCAGATATTGTTATCGGTACAGATCCCGATAGCGATAGAATCGGAATTGCGGTTAGAAACCAAGACGGAAAAATGACTTTGTTAAACGGAAACCAAACCATGAGTATGATGACCGATTTTCTGATTAAACAATGGCAAAATCAAGGAAAATTAAACGGAAAACAATTTGTTGGTTCTACTATTGTTTCAACCGATTTAGTAAAAAAAATAAGTAATAGTTACCATGTTGAAACCAAAGTAAGCCTAACCGGTTTTAAATGGATTGCCAAATTGATACGCGATTTTCCGGAACTCGATTTTATCGGTGGAGGCGAAGAAAGTTTTGGTTATATGGTAGGCGATTTTGTACGTGACAAAGATGCTGTTACAGCAACTTTACTTGCTTGCGAGATTTTTGCAACGGCATTAAATAACAACTCTACTTTTTATAACGAACTTTTAAAACTATACCTAAAATACGGTTATTACAAAGAACACCTTATTGCAATTGTAAAAAAAGGAATTTCAGGAGCCGAAGAAATCAAACAAATGATGGTTAAATTTAGAAATCATCCACTTTTAACAATCGATGGTGAAAAGGTAAAATATTTATACGATTATTTATCTTCCGTAAAAACCGATTTAATTTCCGGTAAAACCGAAGAAATTAAAATTCCTAAATCAAATGTGCTAATTTATGAAACCGAAAACGGTACAAAAGTAGCTGTTAGACCCAGCGGAACAGAACCGAAAATAAAATTTTATATTAGCGTAAACAAACCATTGCCAAGTATTGAAAATGCTAAAAAAACAGAAAGCGAATTAGATGAAAAAATCAGTAGAATTGTTGCCGAAATTCAACAATAACAAGTCAAATTAGTTATATGAATTATTTTACAAAAATTATAAAATATGCCAAACCGTATAAAAAATACGGATTTTTAAACATCTTTTTTAATATTCTTTACGCGTTATTTTCCACCTTGTCATTTTTGGTTTTAATGCCGTTGTTACAAGTTATTTTTAATCCGGAAAAAGCAATAAAAGTTACCGAAAAACCTGTTTATAAAGGCATCGGTAAAGCAATGGATTTTTTTAAAGAATATTTAGGTTATACCATACATCAAGTTGCCGGAGAAGATAAATCCAAAGCATTAATGATTGTTATCGGTTTGGTGATTTTTACTTTTTTCTTTAAAAACATCTTTAATTATCTTGCGATGTATTTCATCACTTTTTTACGCAATGGCGTGTTAAAAGATATTAGAAACGACTTGTATAAAAAAATTGTACAATTACCTATTTCCTATTTTTCCGAGAAAAGAAAAGGTGATATTATGTCACGTATCGGAACGGATGTTTTAGAAATTCAGCATTCTTTTTTATCGGTTTTAGAAATGGTAGTGCGTGAGCCTTTAACCATTATTTTTACAATTGTTGCAATGTTGCTAATTAGTGTAAAACTTACTGTTTTTGTGTTTGTTTTTATTCCTATATCCGGATTTTTAATTTCTCTTATCGGAAAGAGTTTAAAGCGAAAATCAGATAAAGTACAAAGAGAACAAGGTTTCTTTTTATCGCTTATCGAAGAAACGCTTGGCGGATTAAAAATCATCAAAGCTTTTAATGCAGAGAATACTTTTACATCGAAATTTAAAGACTCTACAAGCCGTTTTTTCAGGTATTCCAATTCTTTGTTAAATCGTACCAATATGGCAAGTCCGGCAAGTGAATTTTTAGGGATTTCGGTCATAGCGGTTTTACTTTATTACGGAGGCAGATTGGTATTGATTGAGCATTCGCTAGATGGCGAAGATTTTATTGCATATATGGGTTTGGCATATAATATTTTAACACCTGCAAAAGCGATTTCCAAAGCAAGTTATCGCGTTAAAAAGGGAAACGCTGCTGCGGAAAGAGTTTTAGAAATTTTGGAAACGAAAAATCCGTTAGAAGATTTGCCAAATGCTAAAAAATTAACTTCGTTTGTAGAAAAAATACAATTTGATAATATTTCTTTTAAATATGAAGACGATTTAGTACTAAAAGATTTTAATTTGGAAGTTCCGAAAGGAAAAACCGTTGCTTTGGTTGGGCAATCCGGAAGCGGAAAATCCACACTCGCTAACCTCATCACACGTTTCTATGATGTAAATGAAGGTACAATCACCATAGACGGTTATAATATTAAAGAAATTACCAAAGAATCTTTACGCAATCAATTAGGAATTGTAACGCAAGATGCTGTTTTGTTTCACGATACTATTGCTAATAATATTGCTTTTGGCAAAGAGGTAAGTAAAGAAGATATTATCGCAGCTGCAAAAATTGCTAACGCACACGATTTTATTATGGAATTGCCAAAGGGTTACGAAACCAATATTGGTGATAGCGGAAACAAGCTTTCCGGCGGACAAAAACAGCGGATTTCCATAGCGAGAGCTGTACTTAAAAATCCGCCTATTATGATTTTAGACGAAGCAACTTCCGCCTTAGACACCGAATCGGAAAAATTAGTACAAGATGCTTTGGAGAAAATGATGCAAAACAGAACATCTATTGTAATAGCACATCGTTTATCTACTATTCAGAAAGCTGATAAAATTGTGGTTATGCAAAAAGGAAAAATCGTAGAACAAGGAACACATAAAGAATTAATAGCCAAAAAAGGAACCTATTATAATTTAGTAAATATGCAAAATTTGGACTAACAGGTTACTAATTTAATATTTAGGGTTGCTTTATAAAACTAGCCTTTCGTCAATCTTTCGGTTAATTTAACATGGCAACAACAAAAATGATAAAAAAAATATTAACATATCCGTTTATCTTATTTATAAGATTTTATCAAGTGGCAATTTCTCCTTATACGCCGGCAACGTGTAGGTATGAACCAACTTGCTCGCATTATTCGGTGGAAGCTTTAAAAAAACACGGATTAATAAAAGGTGGTTGGTTGGCAATAAAACGAATTTTTAGTTGCCATCCTTGGGGAGGAAGTGGTTATGATCCGGTTCCTTAGATTGATGATTTAAGATTGATGATTTAAGATTGATGATTTAAGATTGATGATTTAAGATTGATGATTGTATTTCTTTGAGTAGTTATATAAAACAGCCTTGCAACTTATACATAATGCATTGTGTTTTTGCAGTTAATCACAAAGATTATAGATGAAAAAAATATAGTCGATGCTACCACATCGACTATAAACTAACTTTATTTTACTAGTCTTAAAATGAGAAGTAAAAATAATATGAGCAAATATAATAAAAAAATATAGATAAAAATGAAAGAAAATAAAATAATTACAATAATTAGTATTTTGGTTCCACTTGTTGTGGCATCATTATTCCGTATTAAATTAGATATTAATTTACCGGTTTTTTTACCGCCAATTTACGCTACAATTAACGGAATAACAGCAATCATATTGGTTTTGTCTGTTATAGCCATTAAAAATAAAAATCGCAAACTACACCAAAATTTAATGCAAACCGCTATTGGTTTGTCTGTTGTATTTCTAATTTTATATATTTTACATCATGCTACACACGGAGATACTAAATATGGCGGACAAGGTGTTATTAGATATGTGTATTTCTTTATTTTAATTAGTCATATTATCTTGTCTATTGTGGTTATTCCGTTTGTTTTAATTACTTTTGTACGTGCTAAAAAAGGAGAATTTGCTTTGCATAAAAAAATTGCAAGGATTGCTTTTCCTCTTTGGCTTTATGTTGCAACGACCGGTGTGTTGGTATATTTGCTTATAAAACCATATTATTAATAAGGTTGGTAAAATTGTTGAATTGAAATAAAAATAACTCCACGAAAGTGAAAAAAATAAAAAATTACATACTGTTTTTAATATTGTTAGGCTCTTTTTTTAAAGGATTTTCACAATGTGCAATGTGCAAAGCTGTTGTGGAAAATGGCGATAGTGCCATGGCTGAAGGTATTAATTTCGGTATTATTTATCTGATGATTTTTCCGTATTTAATTTTGGTAATAGGATTGTTTTTATTTTTTAAAAAACGAAAAAAGAGGGATTCTAAAAAGATTAGTTGATAAAATGTAACAAGTTTGTTTTTCAAACGTCATACAACTATAAAAAGTCAACTTATGAAATTACAATTTACTTTAATCTTATTTCTTTTTGGAATTATTTTTTCCAACGCACAAAAGAAATGGTCTTTACAAGAGTGTGTGGATTACGCTTTAAAAAACAATATTTCCATTAAAAAGGCCAAGTTAAACGAGACTTTTACAACCGAAGATGTTACCATTGCCAAAGCCAAGTTATTGCCTTTTGTTTCTGCTGATGCTTCACAAAATTTTGCGGTAAATTCAAGATACGAACGAGTAAATCCTAATACAAATTTTGGTATTTCGGCATCGGTAGATTTGTATAATGGAGGCAGAAATAAAATTAATATTACACAAGCCGAAAACCGTATTTTTTTAAGTAAATTAGATTTAGAAATTCTGCAAAATGATATTAGTTTACAAATAGCAAATAGTTTTCTTAATGCACTTTTAAATAAAGAAAATATTAAAATTGCAAAAGAACAGATAACCATAACTACAATTCAACTAAATAGAATGCAAGAATTAATTGATGCAGGGGTAAATCCAATAGCAGACTTATTAGATATTCAGGCAACTTTGGCTCAAAATAAACAACAACTGGTACAAGCCGAAAATGCGTTGGATTTAGCGTTGCTTAATTTGGCACAATTAATTCAGGTTTCTCCTGATGGTTTTGATATTCAGGATGTAAATATTACTTTGGATAAAGCAATTTTATTATATGATGATTCAAAATTAATTTATGAAACAGCTCTTAAAACACGTCCGGAAATTAATAAAGCAGAAATACAAATAGAAAATGCTGCTCTTGCT
>JALSLI010000091.1 GCA_026988395.1 Flavobacteriaceae bacterium
TGGAAACTCGATTATAAATTAGACAATGAACAACCGAAACTCAACAAAAAGGAAATTTTAAAAAAGTTATTACCTTAGGTTTTTAATTGACAATACTTGGCTTGTAGTTTTATAAACAATTTTTTACTCGCTAAAATCTTCTATAAATCATATTTTACACTAAACATTACCATTCTAGGTTGTACCAAATAGTTGCCGGAGCTTTGCAAGTATTCGCTAAAAAAATCTTCATTAATACTCTTTGTGTTTAACAAATTAATCGCCGAGAGTTTAAACTCCCATTTTGAACCTTCTTTTTGGTAATACAAATCGGTATTTAAAAAATCATACGTGTTTTTTATTGCATTTGATTTATTGTGGTAACTGTTATATTTGTAATCGGCTATTAAAACAAAATCTTTTAAAAATACGATTTCAATATTGGCAAAAGGCTTATCTGTTACCGATTTACTTTTATCAAATTGCGATAAACTTTTAGAAAAACCGATTTCAAAATTAGGAAAATCCATAAAATTAGATTGTGCACTAATGGTGTAATTTTGTGTTGTAAATTTTGTTTTAGTTTGAACACTCTCACCACTCAATAAAGTAGAAAGACGATACGCATTAGCGATAGAAGTATTTCCTGAAAAACGATATTTTATCTTTTTTATCCTTTTTGAAATACTTGCATTTACAGAAAAATTATCCTCAGGATTGGCTAAATTTACATAACTGCTAATTCTGTCGATACCTATTAATTGATTGGTGTTTTTAATCACGTTTTTCTTTTTATTATAAGTTACACTTGCATGAATATTAGTGCGACTAAACATATTAAAATTAAAATATCGCAAACTTAAATTTTGATATAAAGCATTTTCTAAATTTCTATTTCCAATAGAAAGTGCATTATATGAATTTAACAAAACGCCTTCCGCCAACTTATTTACATCACTAAAATCAGTAGTCGTTTCGTATTTAAAACGTAAACTTTCGGAATTTTTTATTGAAAATTTTACATTCAAATCCGGTAATAAAATGGCTTTATTAAAGATCGTTTCTTCAGATAACTGTTTGTTTTTTGAGGTGTATTGATGCCAAGAAATTCCGGGTGTAATTAAAAATTTTCCGGTTTTTAATTTATAATGCAATCCTAAAAACACATCTAAAAAATGAAAAGAAACAGTATTGTTTAAGGTGTCTTCGGTAAAATAAACAATACTTCCGTTATCTAATTTTTGAGAAATTCCGGAATCTAAATTTTGATTGTTTAACACCGTTCCAACAGAAAAATTAAGATTGCTTTTGTTGTTTAAAATATAGTAGTAATCTACTAAAAAATCGGCTTTTTTAGTGGTGATTTTTTTATTTTGACTTAAATCGTAAGCACTTCCTTCGTCTATGGTTGGTAATATGGCAAAACGTTGATCGGAATTAACGGAATGATACAAAGGTGTGTTTTTTTCAAATAAAAATTGTCCGCCAAAAGAAAAAATATTTTTGTTATTTAACGTATAATAAATATTGGTATTTTGATTTACTGAAAACGGTTCTTCATCTTTACTACTTTTAATTTCGTTTGTTCCTGCCACATCCGAAACCGAAATTATTTGGTTGGTTTCAGATAAAATCGATTTTTTTAGCAACACATCATAATCCATTTGAAAACGCACATTTGGTTTATAAGAAGCGGATAATTTTAATAAACCTAAATCATTATTTTGTAGGGTTTTATCATTTGTATTTTCGGTTGTAGTAATTAAATTTTGATTGACATCGGTTATGGTATTGGTTTTTAATGTTTTGGTTTGCATTTCGGTTTTTGCACCTGAATAGATTGCAAATCCGCTTATATTAAACTTCTTTGAAATGGTTTGCGAGAAATTTACAGCTCCAAATTTATTGGAAAGTTCTTTTGCCTTATTATCCTTAATTAAGGACAAGCCCAAACTGTTGGATGAAATATTTAATCCGCCACCACGCATCATTCGTTTAAAACCACCGGTAAATTTAAAATAATCTCTAAACGTAAACGGTATTTCGCCAATATTATTAAAATCGGTTATAATATTGATACTCTTTTTAGGACTGTAATAAAATAATTTAGGATGTGCCAGATATCGCATTTTATTTCCTCCATCACCTGCTCCTGCTGTTACCTCACCAAACCAAAAATTCTTTTTTCCTTCTTTTAATTTGATATTCATCGCCACACTATCTGAGTCATCACCTAAACCACGCATTTGCGAAACTTCGTTATAATTTTTTAAAACTTGCACTTTTTTAATCGCATCTGCGGGAATATTTTTAGTTGCCAATTTAGAATCGCCATCAAAAAAATCTTTACCGTCAACCATCACTTTGGTTACTTTTTTACCTTCTACCTCAATTTCGCCGTTGCTATTTACCTCAACGCCTGGCAATTTTTTAAGCACATCACCTAATTTTTTTTCTTTTCCGGTAGTGAACGAATCGGCATTGTAAACAATTGTATCTCCTTTTACGGTAACCGGCATTTCGTAAGTAATTTCAACAGCATCTAAATCGCTTTTGCTTTCATTTAAAACAAAATTTTTAACCGTTTCTTTATCGGAAAGCACCAAAATTTTAGACTGCGAATCAAAACCAAGATAACTTACTTTTAATTGCACCTTTTCGGGATTTTTAAGTTCTATTTTGTATTTTCCTTTTTCATTTGTAATGGAATAACCTGCCATAGAGCCATAGGATAAATCAATTGCAATCACGTTTGCCATTTCTAATGGTTTGCCTTGTTTATCGGTTACGGTTCCTTTTAAGATGTTTTGCGAAAAAACAGAAACAGCAAAAAGAAAATTTATAAGTAAAAAGAGTTTTTTCATACAAATGAAATTAAAATTTAGATGTAAATATTGTCTTTTAATTACTGAAAATCACATGTCTCCCTCCAGCGGATTTTTTACGTCTTCCTCTTCGCATTTCACGCATTTCATCTATCTTTTTTTTCATTATTTTATCGTATTCTGCTTGACTGATTACTTTCCCTTTTTTAGGCTCTTCAATTGTTATTTTCTCTTTTGGATTTAACACTATTTTGGTTGCTACTAATTGTCTTCTGCCTACATTTACCTCTAAAATTAATCCCGGAAGTCCTTGGTATAATTCCGGACCGTTACTTACCGGAATCTCCGGCGTGTACCACACGGTTAATTTTTGCATTTCCGGTTTTTTTATTTTAGTGGAATCGCTTTTTATTTCCTTTTTTCGCATTCGTCTAAAAGATTTTTCTTTTTTAACCATTGCTGTTGCTTTAAATGCAAGGTAATTACCTATTTGTTTAGATTCTTTTTCTAATTTCCAATCTATTTTTTTAAGACTGTCTTTAATTAGAAAAACTTTTCCGAAACTTTCTTTTTTCTTTGTGTATTTTTTTTGTGAAATATTTTTATATAAAATTCCGGAAGGTATTTTAAACGAAAAACCGCTAGCACTTGGTTGCTCTAATTTTTCTTCTTCTTTAAAAATGGAAGCCGTTTTATCAAAAGTTAGAATATACGATTTATTCAACATTTTTTTTAGCATTTCTTGCATCATTTTTTTTCGATCATCAGGGATTTTTAATGAATCCATCCTTTTTTTTGCTCCTTCACGCATTTTGGTTTTGGATTGATAATACACCTTTCCTTGAAAATCTTGTGCAAATAATAATGAGGAAGTAAATAAAACCATTAAAACGGTCACATTTTGCATAAAACGTATCATATCTTTTATTTTTAAATTTTTCAAATATAAAAAATGATACGTAATGTATGTGTTAATATTTGTTAATTTATTTCTTTTAACAACTCTTCTTCTCGTCTTTTAAACGGAAAATTATTTACAATTTGATTTCTAACCTCTAAACTACTAATGGTATTATTTTTTAAATTAGCAATTATATTCTGCAATTTTTCTTCTTGCTTCTTTTTTAAAATATAACCTACATTACCTATAATATCCGGAATTCCGGCAACATTACTACCAATAGGAATACAACCGCAAAGCATTGCCTCACATAATGCATTCGGGAATCCTTCAAACATAGAAAGTTGCAAATAATATTGATGTTGGTTGTAAATTTGCAACAATTTTTCTTGTGGCACATTATCTATAAAAATGATGTTTTTAGGTGCTTTTTCCGGTAAAAAAACTTTCCCAACAATTGTAAATCGGTACTCCGGATTTTTTTTTGCCATTGCAACTACCAAATCAATTCCTTTACGGTAATAACCAACTTCATCTAAGGCAAAACTTACCGTTAAAAACGAATTTTCTATACGATTTTCATTGGTAATCAGCCACTTTTTGGTATCGTATCCATTTACCACTTCGTTAATCGGCGTTTTGCAATTTGGCACTAAATGTAAAATTCCTTGTTTTGGGTATTTTACATCAATATAGGTATAAATACTCTTTGCCAAACTTTTGTGAACCGGTAAAATAAGCGAACAATGTCTAAACGAAAAAGCAGTAAACCAAGCTAAAATAGGCTTGGTAAATGCTCCGTAATTAATTTCCGGTAATTTTGCACAATCGGTTCCTATGGCAATAATAACAACTTTTTTATTAATAACTTTTCCGAAAATTATAGGTAAAAACGATACATATCCTGCCGATTGTATCACAATTCGGTTAAACCGAAAACTAAAAAATAACAAATAAAAAAATTGCTTTACAAAGGCAAACGGCAAATAACTTTTTTTTACCGTATTAAAATGATAATTGGTTACATCATACGATTTAGACAAGATTTTTTCATCGCGTTTTACAAAAGTAGCACGTTTTACATAAACCAATAACAGCTTTTCTTTGCGTTTTGTAGTAGAATTCAATTTTAGCTTTGTATTTTTGTTCCTTGCAAAACTACTACAAATAAATGATGTATTCTTTTTTTGGTCAAAACATAGACATAAATCTTAAAAATTCGGCTTATAAAAACCGACTTTTAGAGGAATTAATTCCTTATAAAACCGAAGAAAAAACACCTCAAATTACCATAACCGATGATTGGAAAGATTTTAATTACAAACCAATTTCTAACAATCCTAAACAACATTTTTACTATAAAAATGTAATCCATATTAAAGAAAAATTAACCGAAATAGCTTTTGTTTTTAACGGTCGAGCCGAAATAACTCACATATATTTTAAACTGATTACTGCTCCAAATGCTTTTAGAAAAAGCATAAGAAAATGGCTGAATATGCAATTTACCAACCGCACGGAAAATATCGGACAAATATTTCATGAAAATGTGCTAATTCCCTTATCTTTTTTTATAAAAGATGTGGCTCCGATTCACGCATCGGGATTTCAACACCAAAATAAAACTTATCTACTTGGCGGAACCGGTGGTGTTGGGAAAACAACCTTAGAACTCCTTTTTTGTATAAAGAAAAAAGCATCCTTTATTACCGATGATATTGCGATTATTAATAATGAAAATACGGTTTTTCCTAATTATAACTATCCTAAAATTTACGGTTACAACCTTATAGGAAATACAGAATTAAAAGAAAAAATCTTTAAAAAAGCCGGTTTTTTAAACAAAATACATTGGTTTTTACACCAAAAAATATTTGGTATTCAAAAGGTAAGACGAAAAATCTCACCTTTTAAATTATATGCTTCGGTTATTAAAAATCCGATTGCTATAACAGATTATCTTATTCTTTTTAAATCGGAAACTCCTGTTATAAAACAAGAAAAATTACCGATTAAAAACACCGTAAAAGCAAGTATTGATGTCATTTTAACTGAATATGCTTACTTTTTTAACCAATTAAAATGGCACGAATTTAATGCAAATGTTTTGGGTGAAAATCCGATTTACACCATTTCAATTTTACAAAAAAAATGGGAGAATACATTAGAATCTGCATTAAAGCAAACCAATAATTCTGTGGTTAAAATTCCGTTTTCAATTACGCATCAAGATTATCAAAGAGAAATGGAAAAACTATTAACCGATACTTCACTTTAAAAATGCCAAACGAAAATAAACATATAAAAGCATTAATTATTACTTATTATTTTCCGCCTGCCGGAGGTTCGGGCGTACAGCGTTGGCTTAAATTTATTAAATATTTACGTGATTTTAATATAGAACCAATCGTTTACACAGCAGAAAATGCCAATTATCCTATTACAGACAACACGCTTGTAAAAGAACTTCCTAAAAATATTACTATTTTAAGACAACCTATTTTTGAAGCAAACAATTTTATAAAAAGCAATCGTAAAAAAAGTAGCGGATTTCTCTCACAAAAACCTTCGTTTACCGGAAAAATAATGCAGTACATTCGTGCCAATTATTTTATTCCGGATGCTCGTAAATTCTGGATAAAACCATCGGTTTCTTATTTATCGAAGTATTTAGAAAAAAATCCGATTGATATTATCATTACCACAGGACCGCCACACTCTGTACACCTAATAGGTTTGGCTTTAAAAAAGAAATTTAAAATTCCTTGGATAGCCGATTTTAGAGATCCGTGGACAAACATCGATTATTTTCATAAACTACCTCTCACCAAAAAAGCAAAACAAACACATTTTAAGCTCGAAAAAGAAGTAGTGCAAACAGCAGATCAGGTGGTTGTTGTTGGTAAAACAATGCAACGCGAGTACCTTCCGTTAAACGGAAATACAACAATTATTGAAAACGGATTTGATAATTTTAAGGAAGATTTTAAAACAGAAAAAGATAAAAAATTTAGTCTGCTACATATCGGATTACTAAATCAAGACAGAAACCATAAAGCTTTATGGGAAGCCTTAAAAGAGTTAAAAAATGATGTAAAAGATTTTGACAAGGATTTAGAAATTAAATTAATCGGTAAAATCTGTGTAGAAGCAATTCATGAAATTAAAAAAAATAATCTTACCGATAATTTAACTTTAAACGATTACATACCACATCAAGAGGTTATAAAATACCAGAAATCGGCACAAGTTCTATTGCTTTTAGTAAACAACACTCCAAATGCAAAAGGCATAATTACCGGTAAAATATTTGAATACCTACAAGCCAAAAGACCCATTTTAGCTCTTGCTCCAACAAACGGTGATTTAGCCGAAATCATACAAGAAACACAAAGTGGACTTACCGTAGATTTTAACGATAAAGATAAAATTAAAAAGCAAATACTTTCGTATTACTTAAAATACAAAAATAATACCTTACAGATTTGTCCTAAAAATATTGAAAAATACCACCGAAAAGAACGCACAAAAAAATTAGCATCGGTAATTACAAAAATTACCGGTTAAATCAATAAATTTGCTAAAAATCCAAGCATCAATGAAAAAAATTATTACCATTTTAGGAGCAAGACCACAATTTGTAAAAGGTGCTGTACTCAGTAGAATAATTAAAGAACACAATGAAATTGAAGAAATCATCATTCATACAGGTCAGCATTACGACACTAATATGAGTGCTGTTTTTTTTGAAGAAATGGAAATCCCTAAACCAAAGTACAATTTAGATATAAACGGATTAAGCCACGGTGCAATGACAGGGCAAATGCTCGAAAAAATTGAAGCTGTTTTAAAAGATGAAAAACCGGATGCTGTGGTTATCTATGGCGACACTAATTCTACTATCGCCGGAGCCTTAGCTGCAAAAAAAATGCACATTAAAGTAATTCATATCGAAGCAGGATTGCGTTCTTTTAATATGAAAATGCCTGAAGAAATTAATCGAATTTTAACCGATAGAATTTCCGATTTATTACTTTGTCCAACCGATACTGCAATAAAAAATTTACAACAAGAAGGATATTCAAATTTACCAATCAATATCGTAAAAGCAGGTGATATTATGAAAGATGCTGTTCTTTATTACAGTAAAACATCTTCCGCGAAAGCGAAAATATATTTTAAATTAAACTTAAAAAAAGAAGATTTTATCTTAGCAACCATTCACAGGCAAGAAAATACAGACGATCTAGACAAATTAAAATCTATTTTTGAAGCGTTGGAAGAAATCCATAAAGAAACTCCGGTTGTGTTGCCATTACACCCAAGAACCAAAGCAATTTTAGAAAAAAACAACCTAAAATACAACATAACAACTATTCAGCCTGTTGGTTATTTTGATATGTTAGAACTTCTTAAAAATTGTAAAATGGTAATTTCCGATAGTGGAGGCTTACAAAAAGAAGCTTTTTTTAACCGTAAAAATGTGATTATAGCACGTGATGAAACCGAATGGGTAGAACTTGTAGATAATGGTTTTGCTATAATTACCGGAGCAAATAAAGAAAAAATAAAACAAGCTTACCGCTATTTTAAAGACAAAAAGAATGATTTTTCCGTAAATTTGTACGGTGATAACGTTGGAGAAACAATGTATCAAGAAATTAAAAAAATACTTTAAATTATGACTTTACCAAAATATTTACTTGCAGATAACAGTAATTATCCTGATGACCACTATGTGATTCATCTGGAGTTTCCGCGTTTTATCTTAAATCTAAAAGATGATTCAATTGAGTGGTTAGAAGTTTTTTCGGTTGAAGACCAAGAAGAAGTTACCAAACAAATAGCCGAATTAATCGATGAGGCAACACGCTTTTTTGATGAAGAAATGGCAAAATACGATTGATGAATTAAGATTTAAAATTAATTAAGTTCAATACTCAATAAAATATAAAACGGAAAAGCAAAAGAACAACTAAAGCTATTTTTTTGCAAATATTTTTTTACGTCATTTCTTGTATCGTATTATTTATGCTATATTTGCAGTAATGCCGAAAATATAAAGGATATGAAAAATGTATTCATTACATACAATAATAACTCAGAGATTGGAGAAAATACAGCTCTAAGAATGCAAACACTTTCCAATTTATATGGATTTTCAGTTTTTTTACCTTTTAGAATTGGTAAATCTACTATTTCCCAAGAGACAAAAGAAAGAATAAATAATTCTCGTTTTATTTTAGCTTTCTCAATTGGTAAGTATTCTAAAATATTAAGAGATGAATTAGAATATGCATTGTCAAAGAATAAGCCAATCATAATTATATACGATAGGAAAGAAAAAAATAAAATCCATTTTCCAAACAAAAATAACGTAAAAGAAGTGTTAATTGATTACTATAATACTGATGAAGCTTTACATCAAATATCAAATTTTTTAGATGAACAATTTAATGATATTAAATTAAAACAGCAAAAAAACGAAAATGCAATTGGAACTGCACTTGTTGGCATAGGCCTTGGACTATTGGCGTATTGGACTTTATCTGACAGCAAATAAATCAAAATGAAGCTATTTTATAAAGCTGCTATACTTGACACTTCTGTATTAATAGTTTTATATCATTTAAATTTGTTAGAATATTTGAATTTTTTCTATAACACTATAAGAATACCTAGAAAAGTTGAAGAAGAGTTCTTAACAAAACATAAAAGCCATAAAGAGCGAAGCGAGAGATATCGGTTTCTCTCTCATTTTTATAATAATAACAAATCTTGGTTT
Source organism: Flavobacteriaceae bacterium (assembly GCA_026988395.1). Taxonomy (GTDB): domain Bacteria; phylum Bacteroidota; class Bacteroidia; order Flavobacteriales; family Flavobacteriaceae; genus S010-17. The sequence continues at coordinate 9,491 of JALSLI010000091.1, forward strand.
ATTCCGTGTAATGAATATAGTTCTGATGACATAAAAATATATTTATCTCAAAAAGGAATTGATGCCGGCGAAGCAGAAATTTTTGCTCAAAATCAAGCATTAGGCAATAATCACGAAATATTACTTGATGAAAGACAAGCGAGAAAACTTGCCAAATCAAACAAAATTCATCACCACGGGGTTTTGTTTATTCTAGCAAATTTAGATGTGAAATTTAAAGTGTGTGATTATTTTGAAGCAGTAAAAAAAGTAAAAATAGAAATGAAAACCTATTTTTCTGAAGAAATAGTAATTGAAGTTTATAATAGTGTAAAAGATAATTAAAAAATAGACTAACGTTACAATTCTCTTCTCTTATGGAAAAACTAGGATAAGAAAAACATGAAAGACCTAAGTAATTACAGAAAAACATACCAAAAAGCCGCTTTGTTAGAAAAAGAAGTGCCTGAAAATCCGATGGAATTGTTTCAAAAATGGTTTTTTGAAGCTGAACAATACGAATCCGGAGAAGCCAATGCAATGAATTTAGCTACCATTGGTCTGGATGGTTATCCAAAAAGTCGCATCGTTTTACTAAAAAAATTTACTTGGGAAGGCTTTATCTTTTACACCAATTACAACAGTGAAAAAGGACAAGCAATTACACAAAATAACAAAGTTTGTCTTTCCTTTTTTTGGCAAGGTTTGGAACGGCAAATCATCATTAAAGGAAATGCCGAAAAACTGCCAGAAAATTTATCAAATGGCTATTTTGAATCCAGACCAGAAGGTTCTAAAATTGGAGCTTGGGCTTCTAACCAAAGTAAACCAATAGAATCTCGAGAAAAATTAGATGAAAAATTAAAAAGTTTCGAAAAGAAATTTAAAAACACCGAAATACCAAGACCAAAAAACTGGGGCGGATTTTTAATAAAACCCATTTCAATAGAATTCTGGCAAGGAAGACCAAACCGAATGCACGATAGAATTTTATTTACACTTCAAAAAGATTACAACTGGAAAATAGAACGTTTGCAACCGTGATTATTTAGTTTACAGTGTGTGCAGTGTGCAGTTGGCAGTGTTATGTTATTGTAGAATACTACTGAACGAATACTGATGACTAAGAAGCCGTCATATCCACAGCTTTACTAATTTTAGGTGGATTGTAATTATCCATTTTTTCTATTAAATCTTCAATGGAATTTGCTACCAAAAGCATATCTCGGTTTTCTTGTCTTAAAAACCCTTCTTTCACCATCACATCTAATTGTTTTAATATATTATTATAAAATCCATTTGTGTTTAAAATTCCAACAGGTTTAGTTTCAATATTTAATTGCCCTAAGGTTAATGCTTCAAAAAGCTCGTCTAATGTTCCAAAACCTCCCGCAAGAGCGATGTATCCATCAACCAACTTGCTGATTTTTACTTTACGTTTACTCATTTTTTTGGTAATATGCATTTTGGTAATGGTTTTATGAGCAACTTCCTCGCTTCGTAATAGATTAGGTATCACACCTATAACCTCACCACTTAAGTCTAAAACCGTATCGGCAACAACACCCATCAATCCGATTTTACCGCCACCATAAACCAGACCTATCTCATTAGAAGCAAAGCACTTACCAACAGATATCGCCGCTTCTTCATATATTTTGTTAAATCCTTTACCGGAACCACAAAAAACTGCTATTCTTTTCATATTTTTGTTATCTGAATAAATTTTCCGAAATTTACACAAATTATTATTGATGCACAATACAGATAAAGAATATGATGACGTAGTGAAGACTTGTAAAACACTTTTTAAAAAAAAGATGCGTGATTATGGGAGTGCTTGGCGAATATTAAGATTACCATCATTAACCGATCAAATTTACATCAAAGCAAAACGTATTCGTGAAATTCAAGACTTAAAAAAAACAAAAATAGATGAAGGACAAGAGGCAGAATTCATTGGTATTATCAATTACGCAATAATGGCTTTAATCCAAATGGAATTAGGCATTGCTTCCGAACCGGATTTAAACACGAATCAAACAATGGAACTTTACAACAAACACATTGCTAAAACCAAAGAATTAATGCAAAATAAAAATCACGATTATGGCGAAGCTTGGCGTGATATGCGTGTTTCTTCATTAACAGATTTGATTTTACAGAAATTGCTTCGCGTAAAGCAAATTGAAGATAACAAAGGAAAAACATTAGTTTCGGAAGGAATTGATGCAAACTACCAAGATATGATAAATTATGCTATTTTTGCACTAATACTACTAAACGAAAAACAGAACTAACAAGATGAAGAATTTTATCACACAGTTATTTAGAATAATTATTGGCGGTTTATTTGTATTCTCAGGGTTTGTAAAATTAGTAGATCCTGTTGGGACTGCGTACAAATTAGAAGAATATTTTGGTGCCGATGTATTAAATTTAGAATTTTTAATTCCGTATGCATTATACTTATCCATATTTTTAATTATGGCAGAAATTATGTTAGGAATTATGATATTGGTAGGCTTTAAACCAAAATTCACTACCATAAGCCTATTACTTTTAATACTTTTATTTCTCTTTTTAACTTGGTACTCGGCATACTATAATAAAGTAACTGACTGTGGTTGTTTTGGTGATTTTATAAAATTAACTTCTTGGCAAACATTTTATAAAAATGTTATTTTTACACCAATGATTTTGTGGTTGGTCTTTAACCATAAAGACATCAGGCCTATTTACAGTAGAAAATTTTCCGGATTTATAACTACATTATTTTTAATTGCCTTTTCAGGAATTGTCTATTATGTGTTACACCATTTACCAATTATCGATTTTAGACCTTATGCTGTAGGAAAAAATATTCCGGAACAAATGATTTATCCAAAAGATGCCAAACGTGATGTTTTTCAAGATACTTGGATTTACAAAGTAAACGGCGAGGAGAAAGAATTTACCACAGAAGAAAAACCTTGGGATATCGAAGGAGCTGAATTTGTAGATAGAAAAACAAAACTTATTCAAGAAGGTTATGTGCCACCAATCCATGATTTTACTATGGAAAAAAACGGACAAGATCTTACAAAACAATTAATGGGTGAAGAAAAGTTAATGCTAATTATCTCGCCAAATTTAGATAAAGCTGATATCGAAGGTTTTACAAATATTAAAAAAGTAACCGATAAAGCCTTAGATAATGGTTATACAGTATATATGTTAACTGCTTCACCTGATGAACAATTTAATGACATTAAAAAAGAATTTAATTTAGAATTTGATAACCTGTCATGTGATGAAACGACACTAAAAACAATAATTAGAGCAAATCCCGGAATTGTAACTATTAACAAAGGTACCATAGACGGAAAATGGAGCTATAATGATTGGGAGAAAGTAAAAATCCGTGAAGGAATGGGCAGAAAAACTACAACTATAGACTTTGACCTTAAAAAACAAATTGAAGATATTGGCATTGCCGATAAAAAATTCCGCTCTATTATCGATGCCGAAAACCCGGCTGTGAGAGATTCTTTAATGTATTTATACGACATCCCAAAAGATTCTATAGGAACAGATTTTTTTAGTAAACAACAAAAATTGGATTCCATTAACGGCATAAAAATTGAAAAAATTATTGCTCAAAGAGGTTATCCCGGAAAAAATTTGGTTGGCGAACTCAATAAGGACGTTGCTTGGTCGGTAATTATGCACACCAACAAGGTAAATAAATATATTGATTTGGTAATGGAAGCCGCCGAAAACAACCAATTATCTTATCCGAAAGCTGCCGAAATGCAAGATTTATATTTAATGCGAAAAGGATATCCACAAATTTACGGTACTCAAATTGCCGAAATTAACGGTTATGATAAAATTTGGCCTATTGCAGAAGTGGAAGGTGTTAACATTCGTAGAAAATATGCCAATTTTACACAAACAGTACAACAATACGCTAAAAAAGTTTTTGGAAAAAATTATTTCTTTGTACCAACAACAATGGACGAAGTACGTAAAGACCCAAATTATCATATTCCGGATAGCATCCCTAATGTTTTAGGTGAAGAGGAAGAAGAAAAATTCTTAGAAACAAGACGAGCCAAAGATGATACTTTATTTAATAAAGCCAAAGAAATTGAGGACATTAAAAAAGATAGTTTACCTCAAAAAGCAGATAGTATTGCAATAAAAGAAGTACAAAAAATAATAAAAGATTCTATCTAAATGTACAAATTACTCTTGGTTTTTATCGGTGGAGGAAGCGGAAGTGTTTTACGTTATTTAATAGGGAAATACTTTAACCAAGTAGAACACAATGTGTTTTTAGGTACTTTTATGGTAAATATTTTAGGTAGTTTATTTATTGGTCTTTTATTTGGTTTAGCCGAAAAAAGCCATGTATTAACACCTAATCAAACACTACTTTTAGCAACCGGTTTTTGCGGTGGATTTACTACTTTTTCAACCTTTGCCTTAGAAAATTCATCACTTATAAAAACAGGTAATTATTTTATGCTTTTTTTATATATTTCTTCTTCGATTGTATTAGGGATTTTAGCGGTTTTTTTAGGGATGTATTTAAGCAAACAAATAGGTTAACCGCAGATATTTGATTCTATCTAAAATATAATAAAAAATCGTCGGTATTGCTAAAAGCAACACCGACGATTTTTGTTTAGAATAATAATACAATATTACACAACCTACTCCTTAATAAACCGTTTGGTTAAAATCTTTTTATCGGTATAAACTTTAAGATGATATTTTCCGGAAGCCAATTCAAAAACAGGAAAGGAATACATATTATTTACTTCATTAATATGAATTTTATGGTACTGAATGATTTGTCCTAATTCATTAATAATTGCATATGCATTAATTTTATCTGATGTATCTAACAACTTTGCAGTCATATACACTTTATTAGTTGGATTTGGATAAAGCTCTAAACCATTTTCAATATTTTCACCGGAAAGGCTCGCATTGGTATCAACTACTACAAATTGCCCCATCATACCGCCATCTTCGTGATTTAACATATGACAATGATACATATAAGGCACTGTGGTATCTGCAAAATCTTCAAACTTTGTAATCACACGAACCGAACCTCCGCCTGACGGAATTAAAAACGTATCTTTCCAACCTTGTGCCGTTGCCGGAGGTGGATTTCCATCAACATCCAAAATTAAAAACTGAATATCGTGAATATGAAACGGGTGCGAAATAGCTGAATTATTGCTAATCGTCCAAATTTCTGTATTATTTAATGGCACTGTAACATTTATCGTATTCATATCCAAACTCACACCGTTGATAACAAAATCACCATTTAATTGTTGAAATCCGCCTTGAGCAGATTGCAAAGTAAAATTTCTTGTTGCATCTGCATTTGCTTCCAAATACGGCGTAATAGTGGTTAAAGTTGACGGAATTGATGTAACCGGATTAGCTGTTTGAGCACCAACATTTATGGTTAAAACCGTAAAATCACTTCCGTTTAACGGATTAGGATTATAATTATCTAATGGCATACTCGCATTCATTCCCGGAGATGTTCCACCGTAAATTCCGTTAGGAAACTCAGATGCATAACTTTTTAAATAAATTGTTTGACCTTCCAATCCGGACAAATCCACCAAAATCTCCGAACGCTCTCCGGATGCTAACTGTAAACGGTTTATTAATAAAGGTGTTTCACGTAAACCTCCATCGGTTGCTATTTGATAAAAATTACGATTATTATCAAACCCAAATCTAAAAACACGCTGTGTAGAACCGTTTAACAAGCGTAAACGCACTACTTGTGCCGGTAAATCTACCACAGGATCTATCGTGGCATTTACCATAAGTGTATCGTCATTATTAGAATGAAAAACAATCTGATTATTAGCATCAAAATCTTTTGTTTGTACCACTAACGGAATATCATCTACGCCATAAGTCCTCGGTAAATCCAAAGCAGCCTCTTGATCATCTTTAATAATAATCATTCCTGCAATTCCTTTGCTTACGTGCTCATCGGTATAGGTATCTAAATGCGGATGATACCACATTGTAGATGCATTATTCATCACGGTAAATTGTGGATTCCAAGTAGTTCCCGGATCTATTACCGTGTGTGGGCCTCCATCATTTTGTGCTGAAATATGCATTCCGTGCCAATGCAAAGTTGTTGGTTGCCCGAGATTATTTGTTACCTGAATATTTACATTTGTGTTTTTATGCAAAACTAATGTTGGCCCAAGAATAGAACCATTTGCTCCCATAGTAGCTGTTGCTTGTCCGGAAAAAAATTGATGTGTGCTATTTTGTAAATTCAAGTTAATATTTACATCATCGATAATAGGCGGAATTTCCAATTGATTTTGAGCTTTTACAAATAAAACAGCAAAAAACAAGGATAGGATTAGTAATTTTCTCATAATATCGCGTTTAAGAATGTGAATTTATTATATTTTATTTTTTATATTGTAACATTTGTTACCATTAATACGAATATCTTCCTCCTTCTTAACCTCTAACCAAATCAAATGCACCTTTAATTAATATGGTGTCTTCCGATTTTAATTCTTTTGAAATTACCTCAACAAAACCTTGATATTTTTTAGCTGTTTTAACATTAACCGGTTCAAAAATAAACTTATTTCCTTCTTGTTTTTCTAATTTTAAGACAACTAAATTATTTTCATTTTCCACCACGGCTTCTTCCGGTAAAGCAAAAGCTTCGGTACTTAAAGTTTCAATTTCGGCTTCTACAAACATTCCTATTGCAAAATTATTTTTAGATTCATCATGTAAATGACCATGTACTTTAACCGTTCTGGTTTGCTCGTCTATTTGTGTTCCAACTAGATGAACTTCGGCTTCATAAACAATATCTCCAGCTTCCGGAATGGTAAAATTAATACGTTGTCCCTTTTTAATTTTCATTACATCTTTTTCAAAAACAGATAATTCTACATGAACGTGATTGGTGTTTACAATTTCTAAAATCACATCGTTCGGTGAGATATGTGTTCCGGTACTCACATTTACTTTGGTAACATAGCCGTTAATTTTAGCAAATAACGTAATTACAGATGTGAAATTACCTGCCTCCACATTGGATAGTTTTATGTTTAATAACTGTAATTTACCTTTTAAACCATTATACATTGCCAATTGCGAATTGTATTTACTCTTAGCTTGTAAATATTTTTTTTGGGAAGTAATTTTTTCATCAAATAGTGTTTTCTGACGCTCGTATTCATTTTTTAGATACTCTAAATTTTGTTTCGCTTCTAAATATTCTTGTTGCATCGTAACAAATTCAGGATTTTCAATAGTAACCAGTGCTTGTCCTCTACGGACTTTGTCTCCGATAAGTAAATTGGATCTTTTAATATTTCCACCATAAAAAGAAGAAACAATTTGCTTACTTTGAGGTGGCACATCAATCACTCCTGTTGCCATAACCACAATAGGAAAATGCTTTTTAATCATTTTACCTAATTGCATTTTATTTTCATTAAATTGAGCTTTGGTTATAATAATTTCGTGATGTTCTTCTAGGGTATTTTCTTCGGTTTTAACCGGAATTTTTGAGTTTTCCTTTTCTTTACAGGAGAATAGGTTTAGACTAAAAATTAAAATGGATATATAGATTAAATTTTTCATTTTTTTATAAATTTATGTTGTTATACTGAATGACAGATTGATTAAATTGATTTAAATTTTTAAGGTATTGCAGGCGAATTTGAAAAGCGTTATCCAAACTTAAAATGTATTGAAAAAAATCAATTTCACCATGTTTAAAACTCTTATTTGCTGTATTTATAATAGTATTGGATAGCGTTAAACCTTCGGTATTGTAATAATTTAGATTTTTACGATATTTTTCCAATTCGTACAATAATCGTTTTTGTTTATTTTTTATTTGTAATTGAAAATTTTCTTTTTCTTGTGAAACAATTTCTTGTGAAATTTTAAATGCCTCAATTTTTTTCTTACTACTCTTAAAGAAAACCGGTACTTTTAATCCGATTTGAAAAGTATTAACTGCTCCGCTAAAAAAAGTGTTTGTTCCGTAATTATATCCTAAGTTAAAATCGGGCAACAAACTTCTTTTTGCTAATTTGGTTTGCTTACTAATGGTTTCCTTTTTTGCATCGTACCAAAGCGATGTTGGCAAAGATGTTAGCTCTGTTTCTTTGATTTTTAACGGCTTTAAAGGAATTATTTTTAAATCAAAATCTAAATCCACCTGAATTAAACCATTGATTTGCACCTTAATTTGTTCCAATTTGTTTTTTACGGTAAAAAACTGCATTTTAATTTCGCGTTGCTTAGCTTTTGCCGTAATTTTTTCGAGATAATTACTTTCTCCAAGTTCAAATTTACGTGAAGCATTTTTAGCAAATTGCCTGTATAAACTATCTAGTTTTTTATATACCAAGAATTTTTCATTAACATATAAATAGTTATAATAAGCCGATGTTACCTCTTTTTCCAGTTTCCGTTTTTTTATTTCATAAATAGAATTTACCGTTTTTACTTTACTCTTTTGCACTTCTTTACGTGCAGAATAAACTGTTGGAAAGGCGAATTCTTGTGAAACACCAAAAGTATTTAATATGCCCTTTTGTTCAAAAACGCGATCTTTTTCATTATTATAAGTAATATTTGTTTTAGCAATATTATTCTGTGCTTCCACCAACACTTCTTCACGATCACGTTGTAGTAAAATTGCTTGCAAACCTTTATTGTTTTTCACTGCAATTTCTTTTAATTCTTGTAGTGAAAGTGGTGCATTTTGTGCTTGCATTCCTAAAGAAATTAACAATAATAAAATAGTTATCACTTTGCCCTTTTTAGTAATGTGAAAACGTTTCCGCTCCTTACGGTTATCAAAAATAGCATATAAAACCGGCAAAACCATTAAAGTTAATAAAGTGGATGTTACCAAACCACCAATTACTACTGTCGCTAACGGACGTTGTACTTCGGCTCCTGCTCCATTTGAAATTGCCATTGGTAAAAAACCTAATGCAGCAGCTAATGCGGTTAACAGTACTGCTCTTAAACGGCTTTTAGCACCAAAAATAATTAACTCGTCATCTGTTTTCATTCCTTTGTGTTTTAATTCTTTAAATTCTTCAATTAATACAATTCCGTTTAAAACGGCAATACCAAAAAGAGCAATAAATCCAACACCTGCCGAAATACTAAAAGGCAAATCGCGTAGCCACAACAAAATAATACCACCAACTGCCGCAAACGGAATTGCGGTGTATATTATTAAAGCTTCTTTAACCGATTTAAAAGCAAAATAAAGAAGTATAAAAATTAAAATTAAAGCAATCGGAACTGCAATAAATAAACGTTGTTTTGCGGATTCTAAATTCTCAAATTGACCGCCGTAAGTAACCGTATAGCCAACCGGTAATTTTATTTTGGAATCGATTAAAGCTTTTATATCATCTACAACCGATTGCAAGTCTCGATTACGCACATTTACACCTACAACAACTCTTCTTCTGGTATTATCTCTAGATATTTTTGCAGCACCTTTGGTAAAGGATATACTTGCAATTTGGCTAAGCGGAATTTTTTCACCATTAGGTGTATCCACAAATAAATTTTTAAGATTGTCTAAATTCTTTCTATTTTCTTTATCCAATCGCAATACCAAATCGAATTTTTTTTCTCCTTCAAAAATACTTCCGACAATGTGACCGGCAAAACCCATAGATATAATTTCGGTTAAATCTGCTATATTTAATCCGTATCTAGCTAATTTCTTTCGATCAAACTTTACACTCATTTGTGGCAAACCTGCAGTTTTTTCTACGGTGATATCTGCCGCTCCTTGTACTTTTGCTATAACACGTTTAATTTCATTTGCTTTTTTATTTAACACATCTAAATTCTCACCATAAACTTTAATAGCAATATCCGATCTTACACCTGAGATTAATTCGTTAAAACGCATTTCGATGGGTTGTGTAAATTCTACCTCCATATTTGGTATTACTGCTAAGGCTTCTTTAAACTTATCTGCTAATTCATCCTTTGTTTTTGCGGTTGTCCATTCACTTTTTGGTTTTAGGGTAATAATTACATCCGATTCTTCCATTGCCATTGGATCTGTTGGTACTTCGGCAGCACCGATACGACTAACAACTTGCTTAACCTCAGGAAACTGTTTAATAATTTTCTCAATTTTAGTAGTAGTTTCCACCGTTTTTTTAAGTGATGTTCCTGTTTTTAAAACCGGTTGAATTACAAAATCTCCTTCGTCTAATGTTGGTACAAATTCGGCTCCCATTGTAGAAAAAATATAGAACGAAAGAGCAAGAATAACCAAAGCTCCGGAAACAATTATCTTTTTAGAACGCAAAGCCCAACGAATAGACGGCTCGTAAATTTTGGTTAAAAATCGCATTAATCTTACGGAAATATTTTTATCGGAAACATTACTAGGCTTAATGACTAAGGATGCCATTGCCGGAACGTAGGTTAAACCAAACACCATTGCTCCGATTAAAGCAAAACTAAAAGTCATTGCCATTGGTCTAAACATTTTTCCTTCAACGCCTCCAAGAGTTAAAATAGGAATAAACACAATAAGAATAATTAATTGTCCGAATATTGCCGATGACATCATTTTGGAAGCTGCTCCAAAAGTTACATCATCACGTACATCTTGAGATTGTATTTTATTTAATGTAGAAAACTCTTTTCTTTTAGATGTAATCTGAAAAGCTACAAACTCTACAATAATAACTGCTCCGTCGATTATAATTCCAAAATCAATCGCACCTAAGCTCATTAGATTGGCATCTACACCAAAAATATACATCATAGATAATGTAAACATTAAGGCAAGTGGTATCACTGAGGCGACAACTAAACCGGAACGCCAATTCCCTAATAACAATACTACTACAAAAATTACAATTAAACTTCCTAAAATTAAATTTTCATAAACGGTAAATGTGGTTTTCTCAATTAGTTCACTTCTTTCTAAAAATCCGTTAATGTAAACACCTTCCGGTAAGGTCTTTTCTATGGAAGCAACTCTTTCGTGTACGGCTTCAATTACTTTTTTAGAGTTCCCTCCTTTTAACATCATTACTTGTCCGAGTACTTTTTCTCCCTCACCATTAGCGGTAATTGCACCAAAACGCGTAGCAGAACCGTAACCTACTTTTGCAATATCTTTAATTAAAATCGGTTTTCCGTTACGTTTTATTACGACAGTGTTTTCTATATCTTCTAAACTTTTCATTAAACCCTCTCCTCTTATAAAATAGGCTTGATTTACTTTTTCTATATAGCCACCTCCGGCAACGCTATTATTTTTTTCTAAAGCTGTATAAACATCACTAATTGCAATTTTCATTGCATTAAGTTGCTTAGTATCTATTGCAACCTCATATTGTTTTAAAAAACCTCCCCAAGTATTTACCTCAACCACACCTTCGATACCTGAAAGCTGTCTTTTTACAATCCAATCTTGTATAGTACGTAAATCCATCGCATCGTATTTGTTTTTATATTCCGGTTTTACATCTAAAATGTATTGGTAAATTTCACCTAAACCGGTTGTTATTGGTCCCATTTCGGGCGAACCAAAACCTTGCGGAATACTTTCGCGAACAGCAATTAATTTTTCGGCAATAAGTTGTCTTGGCAGGTAAGTTCCCATACGCTCTTTAAACACGATGGTTACAACCGATAAACCAAATTTAGAGGTAGATCGGATTTCTTCTACGCCGGGTAAATTAGACATTTCGAGTTCTACAGGATAGGTAATAAATTGTTCCATATCTTGTGTAGATAAATTTTGTGAAGTCGTGATTACTTGCACTTGATTATTGGTAACATCAGGAACGGCACCAATGGGTATTTGAGTTAAAGAATAAATTCCAAATCCGATTACAAAAGCAGTAAACAGGAAAATGATAAATTTGTTCTTTATGCTAAATTTTATGATAGATGATAACATGATTTTGAATGTTGAATTTTGAATGTTAAATGTTGAATTTTGAATGTTGAATGAAAAGTAGTAAATACAAAGTGGTGAATACAAAGTATATCACATTCTATTAAATAGGTAAATTCCTAAAAAATAGTAACATATAGAAATATCAGAATAAAAAACCAAAAACCAGGTTGTTGTTTTTTATTCTTAACTTTTCATTTATAATTTTTAACTTAATCGTGGAGGCTGAAAGATTTTTTCTTTTTCAAAAGAAGAAAATAAATTTTTAAAAGAGAAATTATTTTCTTTTGATAAAATTTCACTTTTAAGCGGAATTTCATCAAAATCTTTAAAACAAATATAATGAAAATGCATATTTATTTCTGTACTATTGTGATGTTTATGATTTTGATGTTCTTTTTGATGTTGTTTTTGATGTTCTAAACGCAAATCACCAAAATGCTTGCTGATAAAAGTAGTAAAATCATCACCATATTTTACTTGATGTATTTGATAATCTTCAAATAACTCATCAATTTGAAAAATTATATCAACATAAGAAAACATCCCTTGAAAAAGGATAAATACTGCTAATATTATGTTTATAATACTTTTCATTTGAGGCAAATATAGGGCTATTTCAAATACAAAAGGAATAATTTATCATCTAAAAAAATTATAGCACAATAAGAATAATTTATAAAGTCGATATTTTACTTTTAAAATATCTTATTTTTGTATATTGTAATATGAATTTTATGTACAAAAAATTAGAAGAATATATCGTTTCAATCGCAAAAATTGAAGTTAAAGAAAATCGAAAAAAACAGTTACAACAACTTATAGCCTATTTACAGCAAAAAATTAACACTAAGCAAAAAATACGCTTGCAATTTATTTGTACACATAATTCACGAAGGAGTATTTTAGCACAAGTTTGGGCACAAACTCTGGCTTTTTATTTTAATATTGATATGCTTTTCTGTTATTCGGGCGGAACGGAAGAAACAGCAGTTTATCCGTTTATCATTAAAACGCTAAGTGAAACCGGTTTTTTAATACAACAATTATCCTTAGATGAAAACCCTGTTTACGCTATTAAATTTTCAAAAAATGAACAACCTATAATTGCTTTTTCTAAAAAAACAGATGGCGTTTTTAATCCGGAAAATAAATTTGCCGCTATAATGACCTGCTCAGAGGCCGATACTGCTTGTCCGATTGTAAAAGGAGCGGAAAAGAGAATTTCATTACCTTATAATGACCCTAAAAAATACGACGATACACTCTTACAAAAAGAAAAATACCAAGAACGTAACAGTCAAATTGCCGGAGAATTATTTTATGTTTTTTCTAGGTTAAAATAACACCAAGTTCTCCGTTAAACAATTCTAATGGTTTGGCATTTTCTGTATTGACAGAATCTCTTTTTATTATGAATTCTTTTTCGAACATTTCATTGCCAACAAAAAAACTGATTTTAAAATAATTATCTAATTTTTTTAAGACACTATCTTCAATAAATTCGATTTTAGCAACTGTATGAGCCGGTAATTTATCCATTTTATGACGCATTGGTGCGGTTTTTTGTGTTTCGTTAAAACCATAAACCAATATTAAAACCATTTCTAAATCTTGGTCTTTTTCATTGATTAAATACACGTTCCAATCATCTGTTTTAAAAGTGTCGTTTTTTTGTAAAACAACTGCTAATTTTATGTCTTTTACTTCTTTGGGTTTTATATGCTCTTTCATCTGTTTATAATTTTGTATTGTACTTATTTTATAATGAGTGCTCTAAGAAATTTACACCTGTTTTTGGTCTGTATATTTTAAAATTAATCGTGAATGTTTCGTTTTATTATTTTAATGCATTTGTTTTAAAAGCTCTGATTTAAATATTATGCATCAAAACACAAGATTAATAAAGTAAAATTACCTCAATCTGTACATTATTCCCCTCTTGAGAAGGGTTAGGGGTGTGTTCATATTTTATCTTTTTTACGAATAGACACACCCCCAGCCCCTCTCAAGAGGGGAGTTCCGTTTGTCTTTGAAGGGATATCTATCTTTTTTTGATGTATAGTTTTCATCTGTTTATAATTTTGTTTTGTATACTTATTTTATAATGAGTGCTCTAAAAAATTTACACCTGTTTTTGGTCTGTGTATTTTAAAATTAATCGTGAATGTTTATTGTTTCAGTTTTGAGAGTAAAAATACATTATTTTACGGTAAAAAGAAAAACTATTCTTTAATCGTCTCCTCAACACTACCACAAGTGAGCATCTTATCACCGAAATACGGATTTTTAATTTCTTTTTCTAAACTTAACCAATCTGCTCCTTGATTGCTGTTTGCCATCGGGCAATGGGCTATGTAAATGGTTTTATCCGTTCCAAAAGTTTTAGCTAAAACAATCATTTCATTTGACAAACTGATAAATAATTTTCTTTGTGCTTCGATATCTGTTTCATTTTGCATAGTTTCTAAAATTGATTTTATTTTTTTATTTGCAGGCATCCAAATTTCATGTGCTTTTGGCTTTTTAAGCAAACTCATTTGTACTTTTTCTAAATCTTGTAACATTTTTTCTGCAACAGAAGATGCTTTTTTAACATCGCTGGCCACAAAAGCATCTTTTAAGGTTAAATAATCATTAAAAATATATGTTAATTGCTTCTTAAATTTTTTATTAACATCAATTCTTTCTATATTTTTTATTTTTTCACTTTTATCTTCATTATTCACTATTAATTTTTCACTTTCATTATTCATCATTGAGCGTTTTCCTAAAAGTTGAGCTGTTGCATCTACGGTAAATGTACCATTTACTACAATTTCATCACCTGGATTTAAACCGAAAATCACTTGGTAGGCTTCATCAGATTCTTGTCCTAATTGCACCTCTCGTAATTCAAAAATGGAAGCATTTTTTTTCGTTTTCACATAAACAACCGAGCGTTTACCTGTCCATAAAACAGCTGTTTTAGGAATAAATGTTGCTTTTTTAGCTTTATTTTTACCTTGCGAAATTTTTGCTTCGGCAATTAAAATCATTCCCGGTTTTAGCTGTTTTTTTGTATTCCTTAAAGTTGCTCTTGCTGTAGTGGTTCTGGTTTTTGGATTTAATAACGGATCTATAAAATCTATTTTTGCTTTTATGATTTTATCCGGAAAAGCGTTTAATTTTATCGTTACATTAGTTCCTTTTTTAATATTAGGGAGATCTTTTTCGTACACATCTAAATCAGCCCAAACAGTAGATAAATCGGAAACTTTAAAAAGAGCTGTTCCCTCTTTAACATGATTACCTTCTTCTACCATAATTTTTGTAATGTACCCTGATACATTTGCGTACAAATTAAAATTGGTAATCACTTTTTTATTATTTTCAATTTGTTGAATTTGTTTTTCGGAAATTTTCCAATTTTTTAATTTATTTCTAACTGCCTTATATAGTTCGGGTTGCTCATTTTTTATATCTAAAGCCTGAATAAATTCATTTTGAGCAGTAACAAGTTCCGGTGAATATAGACTTGCAATTAAACTACCTTTTTTTACAAACTCTCCTTCACTTTTATAGTATAATTTTTCTATTCTACCTCCAAAATGAGCCGTTTGTATAGCAGATTTTTTATCGTTCTCACGAATAGTACCTGATAATTTTAAATTATTTTCATGTGAATTATCAAACTTATTTTTAGAACCTATTATTTGTGTCTGAATATTTGCCAAAGCCATAGCATTTTTAGTCATTTTAAAACTATTTGCCGACAGGCTTTCATCGTTTTTAGTTTTAGGAATTAAGTCCATTCCGCAAATCGGACATTTTCCGGGTTGAGGCATATCAATTTGTGGGTGCATAGAGCAAGTCCAGTGTTCTATTGCTGTTTCTCCTTGATGTGCATTTTGCTCCTTAACGGAATTACTTCCCGAAAAGGCGAATTTACCAATTAAAATTCCGGTAATTAAAATAACAATTAGGAATAAAATTTGTTTTGTTTTCATCTTTTTTAAATTTATGTTTTTTATTTATTTTTTAATATTTTTCGTACTGTAGGTGAAGTTACAAACCAAAGCAAAAATCCGCTCATTACAGTTATTAAACCTAATAATGAAAAAATGCGTAAGGTTGTTGTATTGATATTATCTCTATTTTGGTAATCCATTGTATGTGTCATCCACAAAAAATCAAACCATCGCCACTGTTGGTGTCTTACAGTTTGAAACTGTCCATCTTTTTGTGAAATATAGGCTTTTAAATTATCCTTTCCCTTATAAGAAATAACGTATGCAGGCAATAACCGCTCACGATATTCATGTTTAGGAGGCACTTTGTTTATCAAAGATACAGTTGCAACTTTCATCGAATCTTTAATGTATTTTTTTGCAACAAGAAGTGCTTCTTTTTTGGTAATTCCGGTTTTTAATATTCCGGTTTTAGCGTTGTATAAATTTTTATTATTGATAAAATAATACGGTTTTCCGCCAATATCTTTTAAAGAAATTGTATAAATACCTTCTGTTAAATGTAATTTTGAAGGACTTATAAGCGAATCAAAACGTACTTTAGTAACCGGTGTTTTTCTAAAATGGTCACCGTGAATTTTATCTATATTTGTCCAACTAAAATACAAACCGCTAACAATCCATAATAAAAATTGAATACCCAAAAACAGACCCAAATAACGGTGTGTTTTTCTTATTTTTAAAGATGTTTGTCTATTTACCATATCTCTTTTTTATAAATCTTTTAAAATTCTATCCATCCATTGTAAAATTTCGGTTTTATCATTTTTAGATAGAATAGCTTCTTTATGAATAAAAGTATACGTTTTAAGAGGCATTTCATTTTTTTCTATTTGACTACGAATAGATTTTAACTTACTCTTTTTCTTTCGTTTAGAATAATTCCCAAATTCCGAAAAATTTAATTCTTCTTTCCCTTCATTAATATGATTTTCTAAAAATAGTGCTATTGGTTGTATTTTATTATACCATGGATATTTTGTATGATTACTATGACAATCATAACAAGATGTTTTTATTTTATTCTGTACTGTTTGAGGAGCTTTATATATTTTAAAAATATCTGTTTTTTCTATTTGCCCACTTTCATTATATTTTTTTGGAATAAATTGCATCAACAGAAATGCTGCAAATAAGATAAGAACTCCTTTTTTAAGTTTGTTTTTTGTAATCATATACTTTATTTTAATTAAGGTTGAGATGCAAAAAAGAACTTCACATCTCAACCAATGCAACTAACTAATTAATTTATTTGTTTTTTTATACTTCCACATGTAGGCATTTTTTCACCAAAATACGGATTTTTAATTTCTTTTATTTCACTAAGCCAATAAGCTCCTTTATTATTATTTGCCATCGGACAAAAATCAAGATATATTGTTTTTTCGGTTCCTAATAAAGTTATTAAATCCGTTATATCTTCACTTAAAACTTCAAAATGTTCCCTTTGGTGTTCTATGGGACTTTTAATGATATGCTCTGCTTGTTCCATTGCATTTTCAACAATTTCTTTATATTCTTTTCGCTTACTTTCATTTAATTTTGCTGTATCTAATTTATTGAATGCTGTTAATAATAGCTTTGCTTCTTTTGCTGCTTCGGTTTTATTTGATTCTACTAATGCATTTTTTATTTGAAAATAGGTATTTAAAATAGGTGTAGTTGCTATATTTCTAGTTTTATTTTGCTTTATATCTGTCATTTTAACTTCGGATTTACTCCCATGTTCATGATCTCCATGATTATGTTCTTTGACTTCATTTTGAACTTGGTTTAATTTTTTATTAGTTGTTTTCTTTTCTTTACAAGAAGAAACAACTAATAAAACTACTGCTAATACATATATTATTTTTTTCATTTTTAAATTATTTAAAGGATTTATATTGTTTTATTTTAAATTAATATTTCGCAAACGCAAAGAATTAGCAATAACGGAAACCGAGCTAAAACTCATTGCTGCGGCTGCAATCATAGGTGATAAAAGTAATCCGAATACAGGATATAACACACCTGCCGCTATGGGAACACCCAAAATATTATACACAAAAGCAAAAAATAGGTTTTGCTTAATATTTTTCATAACGGCTTTACCAAGGTTTACTGCCTTTACAATACCCATTAAATCTCCTTTAACCAAGGTTACTTCACTACTTTCTATGGCAACATCGGTTCCGGTTCCCATAGCAATGCCAATATTAGCTTGTGCCAATGCCGGAGCATCATTTATACCATCACCTGCCATAGCAACTATTTTTCCTTGAGCTTGCAAATCTTTAATTACTTTCAATTTATCTTGTGGCAAACACTCGGCTTTAAAATCGGTTAAGTGTAATTGATCTGCTACAAATTTTGCGGTTAAATTATTATCACCAGTAAGCATGATCACATCGATACCTAAATCTTGTAAACGTTTTATCGCTTCAACACTTGTCTTTTTAATGGCATCGGTAATCGTTACATAACCACTTACCACGTTATTTACCGAAATGTAAGAAACGGTTTTACCTAAATTCTGTTCCTTTTCTATGATTTTTTCCAATTCATCAGAAATCTTGGCATCTAATTCCTCCATTAATTTTTTATTCCCAAGTGCTATTTGTTTTTCACTTATTTTTCCGGTAACACCTTTTCCGGATATCGCTTTAAAGTCTATGGGTTTTTGCAATTTTACTTGTTTTTGCTTTGCATATTTTACAATAGCTTCTGCCAAAGGATGTTCACTAAATTGGTTTAAAGAAGCAATGAAAAAGAGTAAATCTTCACTTTCTTCGCCCAAACGATTTACAACTTTTTCGACTGAAGGCTTTCCCTCGGTAATTGTTCCTGTTTTATCTGTGATCAGTACATCTACTTTATTTAGATTTTCCAAGGCTTCTGCATTTTTAATTAATACACCGTTTTGAGCACCTTTACCAACTCCAACCATCACAGACATTGGTGTTGCCAGACCGAGAGCACAAGGGCAAGCGATAATCAACACAGCAATTGCATTTACAAAAGCATATACTAGTGCAGGCTCTGGACCAAAAATTCGCCAAACTATAAACGTAATTATCGAAACTCCTACCACGATAGGTACAAAATATTTGGATATTTTATCTGCCAATTTTTGAATAGGTGCACGAGAACGACTCGCATTATTTACCATTTGGATAATTTGTGAAAGTAACGTTTCAGAACCTACTTTTTCGGCTTCCATCACAAAAGATTGATTGCCATTGATAGTACCGCTACTAACTTTATCTCCTATTTTTTTACTTACCGGAATTGGTTCTCCGGTTATCATACTTTCATCTACATTACTACTGCCTTCTACTATTTTTCCATCTACAGGAATTTTATCTCCGGGTTTTACACGTAGTAAATCGCCTTTTTTTATGCTGTGAATAGAAACTACTTTATCGCCTTCCGGAGTTACTAATGTAGCCTCGCTTGGTGCTAATTTTAATAATTCTTTTATTGCTCCACTGGTTTGGCTATGTGCTTTGGCCTCTAGCAATTGTCCTAATAATACTAGTGTTAAAATTACGGTTACCGCTTCAAAATAAACAAATACAGTTCCGCTTTCAGTTTTAAATTGATCCGGAAAAATACTAGGAAATAACAAAGCAAATACACTAAACAAAAAAGCTGCTCCTGCACCTAAACCAATTAATGTAAACATATTTAAGTTCCATGTTTTAACCGAGTTGTAAGCACGTTCAAAAAACATCCAAGTAGCATAAAAAACCACCGGTAAAGACAAGAAAAACTGAATCCAATTCCAGGTTATTTGAGGAAGTAATTTGGCTAATGGTTTTCCGGGAATTAATTCGCCCATAGCAATAACAAAAATTGGAAGTGTAAAAGCAACTGCTATTTTAAATTTTTTTAACAATTCCTTATATGTTTTATCTTCTGCACTATCTGTGGGCTCCAACGGGACCAAATCCATTCCGCAAATAGGGCAATTTCCCGGTGCATCGCGTATAATTTCGGGATGCATCGGACAAGTATATTGTACCTCTACTTGTAATTTAGGCTGTTCAACCAAAGGCATTCCGCAAACCGGACAATCGCCTGCTTTATTGTACGTTTTCTCGCCTTCGCAGTGCATAGGACAATAAAAGACAACGTTTCCTTCTTCCTTCAATTTAGTTTCTTTATGTTTTTCATGTCCGGGCATTTCTATGGTATAATGCAATCCTGCTCTTAATAGAGTTTCTTGTAATTTCTCTAAGGGAACATGTTTGGTCATTTCAAGTGTAACTTCTCCTTGTTTAAGGTTTGTATCTATCTTTGTAATTTCTTTTAAATTAGACAAAGCGGACTCCACACTAGTTTTGCAACCAATGCAAGTCATTCCGTTTATTTTATATGTGTGTTTCATAATGTTTTTTTTTAAACTGTTTTTTTTCTAAATCTATATTTTTAATTTCTTTTAATTTGTTTATCCGGAACAATCCACATCAATGCTACAGTTATATAACAAAGCATTGCTATAACATGATTATAAAATGATAATAAAATACCGATGATATATAATGTTATAGAAATTATTTCTTTTAAAGTTGTTCCTTTTCTAAGTTTTAATTGACATTCCTTTTTATGTACTCTAACAATTACATTTTGCAAAAAGGCAAAGGAAAAGGCACTCATTAATAGTACAAAACCATAAACAGCCATTGGAGCAGCCCCAAAATGATACTCACCCATCCAAGAGGTTGCAAATGGTATTAAAGATAGCCAAAATAACAAAATCAAATTTGCCCACAGAATACCACCGGTTACTCTTTCTGTCTGTCTAAATAAATGATGGTGATTACTCCAATATATACCTAAATACACAAAACTTACAACATAACTTATTGCAACCGAAGCTAAGGGTCTTAATGCTTTAAAACTCGGATCATCAGGAGATTTAAGCTCTAAAACCATAATTGTTATAATAATTGCTAAAACAGCATCACTGAATGCCTCTAATCTTGTTGTCTCCATAGCTAATACATTTCATTATCTACTTTAGTTTTTTGATGTTTATTTTCTATTTGAATTGTTGAAAAATAAAATTTAAACTTATCTCTTAAAATTTTAGTCGCTTGTTTTAAAATCTTTTCCGATTTTAAAATATCACTTATTTGTAGGTGTACCGAGAAAATATTTTTACCGGAAGTTAATACCCAAGCATGAGGATGTTTTATCGATTTTACTCCTTCAATATTCAATAATGATGATGTAACCTCATCGAGATTTACTTCTTTTGGTACGGTTTGTAATAAAATATTTAAAACTTCTTTAATCATTTTGTAGGAAGCCCAAAGTAAAACTACACCAAATGCCATACCTAAAATTGGATCAATATTAGTATAACCGGTAAGTTTAATAACTAAGGCTGCAATTATAATTAATATACTCCCAACAAAAGTTTGCATAATATGCCAAAAGGCACCTTGCATATTTAGGTTTCCTTTTTGTTTTTTATAAATCAATTTAAAAGAAATAACTTCTGTTATTAAACCTCCAAATGCTGCGATTAACATAATCCCAGTAGGTAATTCAAAATCTTTCCCTAAACGATTATATCCCATATAAAGCACATAAAAAGCCATTAGCAATAAAAACACTCCATTTAATAAAGCTCCAATTATTTCTGCTCTTTTAAACCCAAAGGTTGCCTCTTTTGTAGCTTTTTTTTGAGATATTTTATTGGCAATAAAAGCAATCAATATTCCACCAACAGCTGAAAAAGTGTGAAAAGCATCTGATATTACTGCAACCGAGCCCGAATAGAAACCTAAATAAAGTTCAATCACAAAATATATACCAGTAAGCCAGCCGGTTATTTTGAGTATTTTTGCATCAGTTTCCATTCGATGGAAACTACTTTTGGTATGATTTTTATTTGCATCCATATTAATATTTTTTAAAATCGAAGAGATAAGCCTGCTCCTGCTCCAAAACGATTATCGTAACTTGCCATTAATGAAAAACTTCTTGATAACATATATTCAGCTCCGGCATTCCAAACTGTTTCGGATTGATAGTTAATATTATTAGGTAAATAATTTAGAATACCTAAATCTATTTGATATTCATAATATCCAAAAACAGAAAACTTTTTAAACAGTAAAATACTTCTTCCCAATGAAATTCTCGGTCTTAATTTACTATCTACACGCAAGTCTAAATTAAACATATAAGGTGTCAAATATTTTATACCCACAACTGCTGTTGTATTAAAATCATTTAAACTATCAGATATTTTATTTTCTATATTTACACCTCCAAATACACGTAAATAATCGTGTAAATAATAATCGTAAGTTGCTTCTGCTTCCATATTTTTATTATAGCCATATTCCAAGGAAACATTAAATTGATTTCTAATATTTGAAGATGTTAAGTTTAATACAACCATACTTGAAGTGGCATCTAACATTCCCCAATTATAATATCTATCTGTTTCGGCAATTAATGTTTTTATGGGATATAATTTCATTCTAGGATCACGAGGCGTATCATAACTAATTACACGTGCCATTCCTCCCATCATATGATATAAAATGTGGCAATGAAAAAACCAATCTCCGTACTCATTACCATAAAATTCAATGGTTACTGATTGCATCGGAGGAACATTAACGGTGTGTTTTAAAGGTGAATAATCGCCATTTTTATTAATCACTCTAAAAAAATGACCGTGTAAATGCATTGGATGATGCATCATTGTTAAGTTATTCAAAGTAATACGAGTTACTTGATTTCCTTTAATTTTTATTTTATCGGCTTCTGACAAAGGCACTCCATTCATACTCCAAATATAGCGTTGCATATTTCCGGTTAAGTTTAATAATATTTCTTTTACAGGAATTTTTTTATCAAAATTGGTCTTTTTAGGTGATTTTAAATAATCATAATTGTATTCCATTTCTTCTTTTTTCATTGTTGAACTCTTTGAGTTGTCTACTTTTTCCATTGTAATTTTTGATGATTTTTTCATTTCATTTTTAGTAATGTCTTTTGACATTTTCATTTTTGATGAAGTCTGCGTTTTAGAGCCTGCCATTTCTTTCATATCACCCTTCATTTGCATACCGTATTCTTTTTTCATTTTATAGCGTTCATCTTTTTTAGGACGAAATTTTAAAGCGTGTGCACCCATTTTCATATCCATTTTAGCCATTTTTTTCATCATAGCGATTTTGTCCGGCTTTGGAATGCTCGGTGCTTTTAGTACTTTTCCGTTTCCTATAAAAGCTGATGCTGTTCCATAACCATCTTGTGCCGTTATTTTAAATTCTATTTTTCCATTTTCCGGAATGGTTACAATAAAATCGTATGCTTCAGCAATGGCAATAAAAATTTTATCTTTTTTTACTGGTACAACATCTAAACCATCAGCAGATATTAAAACAGGATTTCCGCCTCCAAAAGTGATCCAAAATTGGGTAGATGCTCCACCATCAATAATACGTAAACGCACTTTTTCCCCAGGCTTAAAGTCTGGATAATCCACCGTTTGTTTGCCATTTATTAAAAATGCAGGATAATAAATATCAGCAATATCGGCACCTTCCATTCTTTGTTTCCAAAAGTTAAGTTGTGCTTTAAATGCCTTTCTTTTTATAACTTGATATAAAGGAGTTGATGTTCCTTTACGATTACTGTACCACTCGTTTCCTCTTTTTAAATTTCTTAAAACGGACATTGGTTTTTCATTAGTCCAATCAGATAACATTAATACTAATTCTTTATCGTATTGTAAGGTTTCCTTTTTAGGATGAATGACAATCGCTCCAAAAACACCAACTTGCTCTTGTAACATTGTATGACCGTGATACCAATATGTTCCTGATTGTTTGATAGGAAATTCATACTTAAGCATCTGACCAGGTTTAATTGGTGGTGTGGTTAAATATGGTACTCCATCGTAAAAATTAGGTACTAAAAGTCCGTGCCAATGGATAGAAGTTTCTACATTCATTTCATTTTTTACGTAAATAACAGCATATTCACCTTCGGTAAATTCTAATGTTGGTCCGGGAATTGTGCCATTTATGGTCATTCCCATAACTTCTTTACCTGCTTTATTTACTTTTTCTTGTCTTAACGTTAAAGTATATTCTTTAACTGGAAGCTTGTCTGTATTACCCTCAATGCTTTTTTTAGTTTGAGCATATATATGAAAACTGACAACTACTAGTAGTATATTTATGATTTGTTTCATTTTTATTTTTTTTAAATTATTATTCGTTTTTTATTATTAATCTGTTACTTTTTTCATAACTGAAATAACTTATCATCCAATTAATACCCACTAATAATTTATTTTTAAATCCACTTATGGACATTAAATGCACAAATGACCAAAGTAACCAGGCGAAATAACCGGCAAATTTTAATTTTCCTAAATCTGCAACTGCTCTTCGTTTACCAACAGTTGCCAATGATCCTTTATCTTTATAAACAAAAGGCAGGAGATCTTTTTTATTAATGATATTTAAAATATTTTTAGCCAAAATTTTTCCTTCCTGTATTGCTGCTTGAGCAACTTGCGGATGTCCATATGGTGTTTTATTTGTAATAACGGCAGCAAGATCTCCTAATGCAAAAACATTATTTAAGCCTTCTACTTGTAAAAATGGATTTGTTTTTAGTCTATTTCCTCTAATAAAATATTTTGAATCGATACCTTTTGGAGCCTGTCCTTTAACTCCTGCAGTCCAAATAAGATTTTTGGCTATTATTTGTTTTCCATTATTTGTGCTGGCTATTTTACCATCATACTCTATTACAATTTCGTTTAGCAATACTTTTACTTCTAATTTTTTTAAATATTTTAATGTTTTATCGGATGCGTTTTTAGACATCGAAGATATTAATCTACTAGAACCTTCAATCAAATAAATATTCATTATAGATGCTGGATATTCAGGATAATCTTTAGGTAAGATATATTTTTTAAATTCAGCTAAAGCTCCAGCCATTTCTACTCCTGCAGGACCACCACCAACAATAATAAAATTGGTTAATGCTTTACATTCTTCCTCATTACAAGTAATAGTTGCCTGTTCCAAATTTTGCAATATTTGATTCCGGATGTTTAGTGAGTCCCTAATATTTTTCATACCTAAACTATGTGCTGCAATTTTTTTATTACCGAAAAAATTGGTTTTCGTTCCTGTTGCTAAAACCAGAAAATCATAATAAACAATCCCTTTATCAGTATGAATAATGTTTTTATTTATATATATTTCACTAACTGTTGCCAACCTAAAAAAAACATTTTTATAATTCGATATTTGCTTTCTAAAAGGAAAAGCAATACTATCAGGTTCTAAACCACTTGTAGCTACTTGGTATAATAAAGGTTGAAATTGATGATAGTTATTTTTATCAATCAAAATTACTTGAACCGGTTTGTTTTTTAAACCATCAATTAAAGATAAACCTGCAAAACCACCACCAATAATCACAACTCTTGGAAATGCAGAATCAGGCAAACAAATAGTTTGTTTTTTATAATCAATGGTTGTTTTTGTTGATGTTGTAGTATTTTCCATTTTTTATTTATCTTTATTAATATCTGAAAGTAACTTTACTTTAAATTGCATTTATAGAGTTTTCATCGGTTTTAATTTTATATACACTCTCTACTTTTGAAATGATAATCATTCCATCACCTCGATAACCGGTTCTTGCTGTCTTTCTTATTATTTTAACAACTTGTCCTAGTTCCGATTTTCGGACAAGTATTTCTAATTTAATTACTCGATAAGCATCAGCAAAAGGAAATTTTGTACTAATATGTTGTTTTTCATGATCAGAATAATTACCGGTTCCTTCACAATCAACCATCGTCATACAACAAAAACCTTTTGATTTAAGTGCTTTATAGACTTGTTCCATTTTTTTATATCTTATATATGCTTTTACAAGTTTCATAATTATATGTTTAAAAAATTATTTATTGCTGTTTCTACTATTAGTAGCATAGAAAATCACTATAATAAGCAAAACAATAATGAGCCACCATAAAAAGTGCATTCCGAAATAATTACTATAATTGTGCATTTTATTAATTTCTTAGGTTAATAACACTCCAACAAAATCAATTTTTTATTGGAGTGTTTATTCATATTAATGATTATGAGAATGAGTATCTTGGTTATTCATTGTTCCCATCACATTTATCCCTTTGCTTTTCATCATTTGCATACTAGACTTCATGCATTGTTCAGTCATCATGCCTTTATTTTTCATCATTTGCATCATTTGCCCCATCATTTTACCATCTTTCATCATGTTTTGCATCATGCCTTTCATCATTTCAGGATTATTCATCATTTTTCCTTGCATCATCATTTGCATCATTTCCTTGTTTTCTTGCATCATTTGCATTGCTTGTTTATTACTTTTCATCTTCCCCATAAACTCGGTCATCATTGTATGATTCCCTAAAATAGATTTCATCATTTTACCTCTCATTTGAGGGTTTTTCATCATAGTATCTACATCTGCGTTTTGTTTGCAACTTGTAAATGCAAAAAAACTTAATACTAATACTGTTAAAATTTTAACTGCTCTCATAATTTTTAATTTTTAAAGGTTATTATTTTTGTTTGTTATAATAATGTAAAGGTCTGAAATCATCCTTTTTGTTATGTGCATAATTTTGGTTAAATTGTATCTAATTTTTTACGTTTTCCTATTTTTTTAAATTGAGTTGGTGTTAAACCGGTAATTTGTTTAAATTGTCTGGATAAATGTTGCGGACTACTATAATCTAATTCATAAGAAATTTGACTTAATGTTAATTCATCATAAATTAATAATTCTTTTACACGTTCTATCTTTTGCTCTATAATGAAATGCTCTATTGTTTTACCATTAATTTCAGAAAACAATTTACTCAAATAGGAATAATTTAAATTTATATTTTCTACCAAATAATCAGAGAAATTTTGATTTTTTGGCTTATTTATCTCTTGATGAATAATCTCAATTATACTTGTTTTAACTTTATTAATAATAGATAGATCAAAATCCTCAATAATTTCAAACCCTTCCTTTTGTAATATCTTTTTTATTTGCTCTTTTATTGTTGGTGATATTTCTTCTTCTAATTCAATCTCTCCAAGATTTACTTTTTTGATAGCAATATTATTTTTTAGTAGTTCTTCTCTAACTACTTTTATACAACGATTACAAACCATATTTTTAATATTTAGTTTCATTTTTTTACTCCGTTAAATAATCTATTTTAGACTTGGCAATAAATGCTTTTTCAGTAGCTTCAATTTCTTTTAACTGAAAGCGTATTTTTTGCAATTGTAAACGTAAAATTTTATCGTAATCTAAAATTCCGGTTTCATACGCTTTTAAATCAACATTTATCGCTCTCTGAATTTCATTTTTGTTTTTCTGAGCAGCCACAACAGTTAAAATGGCGTTATCCAAATCTAATTTCGCCTGATTTAAAGCAATTTGTAAGTTGGTTTCATTAGCTTGAATATCATTAGACAATAAAGCTTCCTTTATTTTTATCTGTTGGTGTTTTGATTGGTATTTCTTTTTATTGAATACCGGAATAGAAAGAGACACCTTTGGCATTATAATATCTTTTCCGTTCTGTAACGGATTACTATCGGTTCGTTTATTAACTAAAATATAATCTAATCCAACAGAAATTTTAGGTTTTTCACTTTTTTGAATTACTTTATCTTCGGCTTGATATACTGCTTTGGTATTTTTTAATTTTAATAATATAGGATGCTGCTTTACACTCGTATTTCCAACTAAAATATCCAATACATTTAAGCTGTCTTTTACATTTAGAGGCAAATTTATATCCCTTTCCAACAAGTTATTAAAATTTTGTTTTAAAATATCTAGACTATTTAAGTTTTGAAATATCTTACTGTGTAATTCATTTTTTTGAACACGAATTCTAAGTACATCACTCATTGTAGCACGATTATTCTCTAATGCTGCCAAAGCCATATTTTCGTAAGTTTTAAGAATGAGTTTATTTTCTTTTAATATCCCTGTTATTGCTTCTTGACGATAGATTTGGTAATAGGCTTTTTTTACTTTAAAAACAATATCTTTTTGCGATAAAGCAATATCGTACTGTCTTAACTCGGATTTCTCTAATTGCAAATTTCGTTTTGATTCTAGCTCGCCAAACCAAGGTAGTTTTTGAGTTACACCAATTTTAAATAATTGTGAACCTACTCTGGTTTCCGGTGTTAATGCAAAAATTCCGGTATTAAAAATCGTATTTTCATAGGTTGCAACTTCATCAATTTTTGTTTTTTCTAAACGATATTTTGCTTTGTTTACTTTTATATTAGAATTATTCTTTAACGCAATAGCTACATAATCATCTAAACTTTGTGCATGTGCTATTACTCCAATAAAAAAAGCAGCTATTATTTGTAGTATTTTCATCATTTTCTATTTATGAATTATTTCTTTATTTATTTGATTTTCAATTCTTTATTCCAACTAAAAAGTACCGGTACTACAAAAAGAGTAATCAATGCCACGAGCATTCCTCCAAAACTAGGAATCGCCATCGGAATCATAATATCGCTACCACGACCTGTACTGGTTAAAACCGGCAATAAAGCTAGAATTGTTGTTGCTGTTGTCATTAAACAAGGGCGAATACGTTTGCTTCCTGCTTCAATAATTGATTGATGAATTTCTTTTTTGGTTTTTGGTTTGTTTCGTTCAAAAGTTTGGGTTAAGTAAGTTGCCATCACAACACCATCATCGGTTGCGATACCAAATAAGGCAATAAATCCAACCCAAACTGCTACACTTAAATTAATGGTTTTAATTTGAAATAATTCCCGTAAGTTTAATCCGAAAATATCGATATTTAAAAACCACGGTTCGTCATATAATCCTATCATAATAAAACCACCTGCAAAAGCAACTAAAATTCCGGAAAACACCATTAAGGTTGTGGCAACGGATTTAAACTGAAAATACAGAATTAAAAAGATAATTAGCAACGCTAACGGCACAACGATTGACAAGGTCTTTTCAGCACGTATTTGGTTTTCATAAGTACCGGTAAATTTATAATTAATCCCTTTTGGAATTGTTAATTCACCTCTTTCAATTGCACCGTTTATAGCTTTTTGTGCTCTTTCTACCACGGTAACTTCAGCTTCATTTTGTTCTTTATCAAATAAGACATAACCTATTAAAAAGGTATCTTCACTTTTAATCATTTGTGGTCCTTGTTCATATTTTATTTCTACTAATTCACTTAACGGAATTGGTACTCCTTGCGGAATAGGTACTAAAATATTTTTAATGTCTTGTGGCGAAGTACGTAACTCTCTTGGATAACGAACACGAACGGCATACCGCTCACGACCTTCTACTGTCTGTGTTAACGTTTTTCCTCCTATGGTAACCTCTAAAACGTCTTGTACATCTTTAATTGTCAATCCGTATCTGGCTATTTTATCACGATTAATATTCAGTAATAAATAAGGTTTCCCAACTATTCGATCTGCAAATACAGCTTCTTTTTTTACTCCTTTAACTTGTTTTAGAATCTGTTCTAATTTTTTACCAAAAGCTTCAATTTTACGTAGATCTTGACCTTTTACCTTTATACCCATAGGAGCTCGCATACCGGTTTGTAACATTACCAAACGCGTTTCTATAGGTTGTAATTTTGGAGCTGAAGTAACTCCGGGGATTTTGGTTACTTTTACAATTTCGTTCCATATATCATCAGGTGAATGGATAAAATCACGCCAATTTCTATAATATTTTCCGTTAGGATCGATAATCAATTCCGATGCATCGATTTTAATGCCACTAGAAATTTCCTTACCTGATTTTGTAAGGAAAAATCCGTTTTTACTTACCTTAAATTTTAAACGTTTACCGTTTTCATCCATCTTATATTCCGGAAAGTAATTGATAATATTTTCGTACATAGAAAGCGGAGCAGGATCAAGTGCGGATTCCACTCTTCCGGATTTACCTACAACGGTTTTCACTTCCGGAATGGTGGAAACAGCGATGTCTAATTGTTGTAAAACACGTTTATTTTCTTCGACTCCGGCGTGTGGTAAAGAGGTTGGCATTAAGAGAAAGGAACCTTCATTTAAAGATGGCATAAATTCTTTTCCGATTGTGCTCCACACTTTAAATCCGATAATAACAATAATTGTAGGAAACAATAAAAACAATAGTTTATGATCTAATGCCCAAGCTAGAATTTTAGTATAAAACTTTTGAAAAAGATAAAAGAAACCTAGCAATCCAAAAGATACGAAACCAACAAAAATAAAGTTTGAAAACAACGAATAATCCACTCCCAGAGGACGCCAATATTCGGTTAATAAAAAAGTAATTGTAAGAGCTGTTAACAATACATTTATTCTGTTAGCTTGTATTTCATTAATTACCTGAGTTGTTTTTAAATAGTTAGAAGCTCCAAAGCCAACCAAAACTAAAGCTAAATAATAGCCTGAAAAAACGGCATATATTCCAAAAATTATTAGTGCAATGTTTATCCATTTTCCTATTTGTTTTTTTGGTGATTTTAAGCCAAATATCCATGCTGCAAAAGGTGGAATTAAAAATAAAGCAACAATAACCGAAGCGGTTAATGCCATTGTTTTGGTAGCAGCCAATGGTCTAAATAGCTTTCCTTCGGAGCCTATCATGGTAAAAACCGGAATAAAACTAACAATTGTTGTTGCTACTGCTGTTATAATTGCTCCGGAAACTTCTTTTGTTGCATTATAAACTACGGTATTAATACTTGTTTTTTTTCCTTCCTTTTTTAATTCATCTAGATGTCTTATAATATTCTCGGTAAGTATTACGCCAACATCGACCATAGTACCGATAGCGATTGCTATTCCCGAAAGGGCAACAATATTAGCATCTACTCCAAAAAATTTCATCCCAATAAAAATCATTAATACCGCAACCGGCAGTAAACCTGAAATTAATGCCGAAACACGTAAATTAAAAACCATTAAAACAATAACTAAAACGGTAATTAAAATTTCTAAAGTTAGTGCTTCATCTAATGTGTGTAGCGTTTCCTTTATCAAAATAGAACGATCATAAAACGGCACAATAGTTAATTGAGAAACTCGCCCGTCTTTTAATATTTTAGTTGGCAAGCCTTTACTAATTTCGGCGATTTGTTTTTTAACATTATTGATGACTTGCATCGGATTTGCACCATATCTGGCAACCACAACCCCACCAACAACCTCGGCACCTTCTTTGTCTAAAATCCCTCTACGTTGTGCAGGACCAAGCATTACTTTTGCCACATCTCTTACTAAAATTGGTGTTAAATTTCTGGAAACTACAACAGCATCTTCAATATCTTTAATAGATTTCACATATCCTAAACCACGTACCAGATATTCTACCTGATTTATTTCAATGGTTTTGGCACCAATATCTTTATTGGATTTTCTAACAGCATTTACCACCTGTTGTAACGAAATATTGTATTGTTTTAGTAAATCAGGATTTATATCTACTTGATATTCTTGCACAAATCCTCCGATACTAGCAACTTCCGAAACACCACTTGCCGATGATAAGGCGTATTTAACATAGTAATCTTGAATGCTACGAAGTTCGTGTAAATCCCAACCACCTGTAACATTACCGTCTTCATCGCGACCTTCTAGGGTGTACCAAAAAACTTGACCTAAACCTGTGGCATCCGGGCCTAAGCTCGGTTGAATGCCTTCAGGAAGCAATCCTTTTGGGAGGGAATTTAGTTTCTCCAAAATACGACTTCTACTCCAGTAGAATTCAATATTTTCTTCAAAAATAATATATATGGAAGAAAATCCAAATGCCGAAGAGCTTCTAATGGTTTTAACACCTGGAATTCCAAGTAAAGAAGTGGTTAAAGGATACGTAATTTGGTCTTCGATATCTTGTGGAGATCTACCTGCCCATTTGGTAAACACGATCTGCTGATTTTCACCAATATCAGGTATGGCATCAACGGCAACAGGTGTTCTTGGAAAATTTCCCAAATTCCAATCAAAAGGAGCTGTGGCAACGCCTAAACCAATGAATAAAGAGATTAATAAAACGGCTACTAATTTGTTTTCAATTAGAAATTTAATGCTTTTATCGAGCATAGTAAGATGAATTTTGATTATTGAATTATTTAATAAAAGAAAAAGCTTCTGCTTAATTGTTTAAAATTATGCATAGCATATTACACACAAAAAATAATACATATTATAATGTAATTTTTTAGTGGAATAAATTCAATAGAATCAAATTCTAAATACTTGAAAAAAAGTTAAAATATCGACATTTAAACTTGGAGGAGAATAATATCTAACATTAGATACTGTTTTTGTTTCTTGAAATTTTAAAACAAATGTAGAAACAAAAGCTTGTAAAAAGATTACTTGTGGAAAATCTATTGTAACTTGTTGTGCTTGCTGGTTATTTTCATTACCTTGAATAACTTTAACAACATCTTGACAACAAGGTTCTTTTTGAATGGTGGTTTCTATATCCTTATCTGATTTATTTTCACAAACTTTCATATCCATACCACAAGTATCTGCACTTACAAATAATGTAGTATTAACAATTTCTCCACCACAAATATGTTTATTTACCGTAAAAGAAAACGATGTAAATAAAACGATTAACGCTAGAAAAAAGGATACTATTTTATGAAAAATTGCCACCATATCTGTTACAAATGTACAAAATATTTTTAAAAATTGTATGATTTTGTGTTTCTTATGATTTTTTTAACAAAAAAAACTCTATCAAACAGATGTTTGATAGAGCATATTGTAAGATAAATTCCCCTCAAAATTTATCTAAAGAAAAATTACTGGTACAAAGATACGGCAAATCAAAGCTACAACAATCTTTGTTTTTATATTCGGCATTTATAACTTTAAAAGCGTTATTTAATTTTTGATTGCCTTACTTATTTCAGATTTCTTTCTAGCCGAAACCGGTATCATCTCTCCGTTTAACAGCTCTAAAAACCCATTAGAATCCAATGATTTAACATATTTTTTATTCACTAAATGCGATTGATGTGTCCGTAAAAATTGGTATTTTTCTAATATTCCATTATAAAATTTTAAATTTTTAGATGTTAAAATTTCTGTATCTTTTAAATGAAATTTTGTGTATGCTCCTTCAGATTCACATCTTATAATTTCCGAAACCGGAATAACATATTGTTTTTTAAGGGTTTTAATTACAATTTTAGGGTTAGATACAACCTCTAAATCAGAATTAGATAATTTTAAAAGCATTTGTCTATAGGCAAATTCTTTGTTTAATTCGGTTTTTGCTTTTTCTACAACATGCTTTAGTTGTAATGGGCTTATCGGTTTTAGAATATAATCCAATGCACTATATTGAAAAGCTTTTATGGCATAATCTGCGTGAGCTGTTGTAAAGATTACTTTGCCTCTAAAATCTTCTAAATTATTTAATACATCAAAGCCATTTCCGTTTTTAATGTGAATGTCTAAAAACAGTATTTCCGGATTTAAATCATTAATTTGCCAAACAGCATCAGCAACATTATCAGCAAAGCCTATTAATTCTAAATTTTTATCGATTAAATTTAGCATTTCTATTAAGACTTCTCTTGCATTTATTTCGTCTTCTACGACAAATACTTTTATTTTCCTCATGAGTTTTAGTTCTTTTTCTTTTTCTGTTAGTAAAGGGGGAATTATTTTTATTTTTTTAAACAAAAGGAAACTTTCGTTCCGATTATTTTTTTATTTTTATCATACAATTTTGTGATTTCAAATCCTTTATGCTCGCCTTTTTGACGCATTTTTAAACGCTTAGTAAAAATATTTAATGCATGGACTTCTTCTTTACTTTTACCTTCTTGATTTTCAAAATCAAAACCAACACCATTATCGATTATTTCAAAGCAAACTGATTCATCTTTTTCGAAAATATTAATATCTATTTTTCCGCCTTTTACCTTGTTTTTTATACCGTGTTCAATAGCATTTTCTACAAAAGGCTGAATTAACATCGGCGGAATTTCAATCGCATCAGGATCTATATTTTTACCAATATTTATATGGTAATCAAAATTATTATCAAACCGAAATTGCTGTGTGGTTAAATAATTTTTTAACATTTCAAGTTCATCGGATAATTTTATTTGTTCTTTGGCACTAAAGTCTAAATTCTGACGTATTAGTCGTGAAAAAACTGCAATCAATTCAGCCGATTTTAAAATATCATTTTTCATAATTGAATTCTGAATTGCCGTTAACGAATTAAAAATAAAATGCGGATTCATTTGCAGACCTAAAACTTTATTTTTTAAACGAATATTTACTTTTTCATTTTTTAATCTTCGATATCTAAAATACAACATACTCAGAATTAAAAGCAGACCTAATAAAGCTAATAAAACAATGTACAAAATTCTATTTTTATTATAAATTTGCTTTTGTAAAACTAATTCGTCTTGTTTTTTCTGAAGTTCATGTTTGTTTTTTAAAAATTCAATTTCTTTCTTTTGAATATCAAATTTTTCATTAATAAACGTATTGTACTTCTGTCTTTCGTTTTGTTTGATTTCTTCATTTAAATGATCAAATTTTGTTAGATATCGTTGTGCTGTTCTGATATCATTATCTTTTAAAGAATTTTCGATGATGTCGTGATAAAGACCCAAAATTTCGGGTTTATTATTTGTAACCGCTACCCTTCTTAAAGCACTCGAAAATGCACTTTTAGCATATTTATACAAATGCATACGTTTGTAAAAGTTGCCTAGTTTAATATATGCTTGATAAGAATTAAGACCAATAGAATCTTGTATTTTTATTACTCTTTTGTATTTTTTTTCGGCTTTAATAAAATTTTCTTGTCGCTCGTAAACGGAACCTTTAACAAGT
The DNA here is from genome assembly GCA_026988395.1 of Flavobacteriaceae bacterium. GTDB lineage: Bacteria > Bacteroidota > Bacteroidia > Flavobacteriales > Flavobacteriaceae > S010-17. The sequence continues at coordinate 44,386 of JALSLI010000091.1, forward strand.
AATGTTTCAGTACATAATTGAAAATTTTTAGTGTTTAAACTATATTTTTCGACCAAATTAGAATAATAAAAAGCACTATCTAACTGCTTGTTTGCTAAAAACAACTTTGCTAAATCATTATAAAAACGGTATAATTTTTTTTGATTATCTTGCTTTTTAACATTTTTAATTGCTTCTTTTAAATACAAAAAAGCCTTATCCATATCACCTACCTTAAAATATAATTTTGAAAAGTTTTTAAGGTATTCCGCAGAAAGATTTTTATTTGATTCTAATTTATTTAAAATTGTAGCCAATTCATTTTGAATATCAATTACTTTGGTAAAATTCTCTTTAGAAACTTGCAAATCACTTATTGCAGACAACAATTCAATCTGTTTAGAAGCATTTTTTAATTTTTTAAATAAGCGGTAACTTTCGGTGTAATTATCTAAAGCTTTATCGATATTGTTGTTATAATTAAAAACATCTCCTTTAAACTTTAATAAATATGCTTTATTAAAGTCAGAAATAGTATCATTTTTAAACAAAATTTGATCTATCTCTAAAAGTGCCTTATTTGGTTTTACCAAAACTTTTTTTTCTAACGAGCGTATTTTCTCATCGATTTGCGAAAACAAAAGGAGAGGGAAAATGGTAAAAAAGAAAATTAATTTTAAGGGCTTCACAAATAATTTTTTGGCAAAAGTACACATTTATATTTAATCTTGTGCAACTAAAAAACATAGCCAACTCCAAAACCTAATAAATTAACCGTTACAGATGTCATTTTTAATCTTTTTAAAACCGAAAAATTGTATTCATTTTATAAAATAATTATCTTTACCAAATGAAAAAAATCAATATTCTTACAGGAGCAGGTATTTCCGCCGAGAGCGGCATACAAACTTTTAGAGGCTCTAATGGTTTGTGGGAAGGTTATGACATCATGGAAGTTGCTTCGCTGGAAGGCTTTAAAAGAAATCCGGAACTGGTTTTAGATTTCTACAACAAACGAAGACAACAATTACTAACTGCAAAACCAAATAAAGCACATTTTAATTTAGCTGATTTAGAAAAACAATTTAACGTTCAAATCATTACACAAAACGTAGACGATTTACACGAGCGTGCAGGAAGTAAGAACGTTTTACATCTGCATGGCGAATTATTAAAAGCAAGAAGTAGCGTTAATGAAAACCTAATTTATACTTGGCATAAGGATTTAAAAATTGGCGATTTATGTGAAAAAAAATCGCAATTAAGACCACATATCGTTTGGTTTGGCGAGCAAGTACCAATGATTGAAAAAGCAATAGATTATGTTGCTGCATCAGATGTTTTTGTTATTATCGGTACGTCTTTACAAGTATATCCTGCTTCGGGATTGATGCAATATGTACATCCAAAAACACCAATATTTTTAATTGATCCAAATCCAACTATTACTGAAAAACAATTCGATAATTTAACCATTATTAAAGAAAATGCAACAACAGGCACACAAATTCTAAAAAAACTGCTAAAAAATCTGTAACAAAATAAGATTATTATTGTCTAATATAACAAGGCATACTTTTTGCAAAATGTTATTTTATGAAAAAAACCATTTTTATTTTATTTTTATTGCCTTTATTTTCCTTTAACTTGCATAAAATACATGTTAGCTTAACCAATATTGTCTATAAAAAAGAAAGCAAAACCCTACAAATTACTACTAGAGTTTTTATTGATGATATCGAAAATATCATCAACAAAAAATACGGATTAAAATTGGAATTCGATACCGAAAAGGAAACATCTGAAACCGATAAGTACTTAAAAAAATATTTTGAAAAAAATTTAAAAATAACCTTAGACAATCAAGAAATAACACTTTCTTATTTAGGAAAAGAATACGATGAAGATATCGTTTACGTCTATTTTGAAATGGAAAATATTCCGGATTTTAAACAAATCGAAGTAAAAAACACCGTATTATTTGATTTGTTTGATGACCAACAAAATATCATAAAAATTAAAGATGAGACAACACAAAAAACTTTCTTTTTAAAACCAAATCATTTTAAAGAAATCTTAACAATAGAATAATCTACTTATAAATTATAAAATCGTATTTTTGAAAATTCACATTAACTATAAATTCAATCAAATGAAGACTTATTTTTCATTACTTTTAGTATTTGCTTTCTCACTTTTTTCATTTTCGCAACAAACAGAAAATAAAAAAAACGACGAAGCACACTACAACGTAAACCGTTTTAAACAACTCCGTGAAGAAGTTGCTACACCAAACACTTACCACACAGCTTCCGGAAAACCGGGGAAAGATTATTACCAACAAAAGGTAGATTATAAAATGAATATCCTGTTAGATGACGACAAACAACGTATTTACGGTGATGAAATCATTACTTACCATAACAATTCTACTGATGATTTAGAATATCTTTGGGTACAATTAGACCAAAATATGCAAGCTCCGGATTCTAAAACTCCAGACATCAAAGCAGACGGTCCAAGTGTGCTTTATCGACCAAAACAATTTACACAACAGTTTTTAGGGAAACCTTTTGACGGCGGTTTTAAAATTGAATATGTAAAAGATATCAACGGCAACGATTTGCCATATGTAATCAATCGTACCATGATGCGTATTGACTTGCCGAAACCGATAAAAGCAGGTGAAACTTATCAATTTAAAATAAAATGGTGGTACAATATTGTAGATCACACCTTGGCGAGAAAACGCTCCGGTTACGAACATTTTAAAAAAGATGGTAACAACGCCTACATCATCGCTCAATTTTATCCAAGATTAGCTGTTTACAATAATGACGAAGGCTGGCAAAACATGCAATTCTGGGGAAGAGGTGAATTCGCCTTAGAATTTGGCGATTTTGATGTGAACATTACAACACCCGCAGATCACATTTTAGATGGAACCGGTCACTTACTTAACCGAAAAGAAATGCTTACCAAAAAACAATGGAAACGTTGGCAAAAAGCAATTACATCTTATGATAAACCTATAGTTGTAGTAACACAAGAAGAAGCAGAAAAAGCAGAAAAATCAAAAGCTACCAAAACAAAAACTTGGAAACTTCATGCAGACAACGTACGCGATTTTGCCTTTACATCTTCCAGAAAATACATTTTAGATGCAATGGGTGTTAAGATAAGTGATAAAACCGTCATAGCGGAATCGATTTACCCTAAGGAAGGAAATCCGCTTTGGGGAGAATTATCTACCAAAGTAGTTAAAAATACCTTAGAAACCTATTCTAAAGAATTATTTGATTATCCGTATCACAAAGCAATTTCGGTACACGCAAAACAACAAGGAATGGAATATCCAATGATATGTTGGAACTACGGAAGACCAAGACCTGACGGCACCTATTCCAAAAGAACCAGAAACGGAATGATTGGCGTTATCACCCACGAAGTTGGTCACAACTGGTTTCCGATGATTGTAAATTCTGATGAAAGACAATGGACTTGGATGGATGAAGGACTTAATTCTTTTACCGAAATTCTTGCCGAACAAAAATTTGAAAAAGGGTTTCCTTCAAGAGGTTTTCCACATAAAGTAGTAGATTATATGAAAGGTGACCAAAGTAGAATTACACCAATTATGGCACAATCTAATAACATTTATAATTTTGGAATGAATGGTTATTCTAAACCTGCTGCCGGACTTTACATGTTACGTGAAGTAATTATGGGTCACGATTTATTTGACAAAGCATTTAGCACTTACGCCAAAAGATGGAAATTTAAACACCCAACTCCAGAAGACTTTTTTAGAACAATGGAAGATGCCTCAGCTGTAGATTTAGACTGGTTTTGGCGAGGTTGGTTTTTTACCACTTGGCGTGTAGATATTGGTGTTAAAGATGTTAAAAAATTTGTGGTAACTACCAAACCAACTACTCGTGCTAAAAAAATGGCAGCTGCTTATGGTATGAAAGCATCTGATTTTGGACCGGTTTTATTTCTTGTAGATACCGATAGCAAAGATTACACTCCGGATATGGAAAAAGTAAAAAATCCTGCAAAAGATATTAAAATATTAAAAGACTTTATCGAAAAAAATTATTCTCCCGAAGAACAAAAACAACTTAAAAACACCAAATATTTTTATGAAATCGTTTTTGAAAAACCGGGCGAAATGCCAATGCCTATTATTGCTGAATATACTTTTAAGGATGGCTCAAAACTAAGAAAACAATATCCTGCACAAATTTGGCGGAAAAATGATAGAGAAGTAAAAAAATTATTTGCGTCAGATAAAGAAATTGAATCAATTAAGATTGATCCAGATTTGTTAACCGCAGATATTAACTTAAACAACAATTCTTGGCCTAAAAAAGTTGTTGATTCTAAAATCGACCAATTCAAAAAGAAGAAAATGAAAGAGTAAATTATTTCTTTCACTAAATTATTTTAAAAGCTCAAAATACAAATTGTATTTTGAGCTTTTATTTTTATGAATTTATCTATAAAAATTACAATTTCACAACCGTACTTCGTTTTACCTCACTAATAATAAAAGTACTGTATGTGCTGCCAATATAATCAAGAGTTGTGAGCTTTAAATTTAAAAAAGAACGATAGGCTTGCATATCTGAAACAACTACTTTTAACTGATAATCGTAATCACCACTAATATTATAACATTCTAAAACTTCATCAAATTTAGATACTTCTTTTTCAAATTTTTCAATTAATTTATGATTATGTTGAATAAGTTTTACCTGACATAAAACCACAAAATTTCGATTTATCTTTTTAGGATTTAACAAAGTAACATAATTTAAAATGATACCGGATTTCTCTAATTTCTTAATCCGCTCGTAAATTGCAGTTGTTGATAAATGCAATTTTTCCGACAAGCTTTTGGTTGTCATTTTAGCGTCTTTTTGAAGTAAATTTAATAAATTAATGTCTGTTGCATCTAATGCCATCTTTAAAATTTTAATTAGGAATAAGAAATAAGAATCAAATATAGAAAAATAATCTAATAAATGATTTTAAAATAGATTATTTTACTAAATAAATATGTTTTAATAGAGTAATATCCTAAATTAAAAGCATAAATTGTAAATTTGAGGATATTAAAGCAATTTAAAATGAAAAATAAACATACAAATAAGATGGATGAATATCACGTTTTTGGTGAATTTGGAGGCGTGAATCCATCCATATCCGATTCAGCTACCTATACCTTTTTAGCAGCAAAAACAATGAGTGACACTTTTGAAGGAAACACAGAAGGATGTTATTTATACTCCAGACATACCAGTCCGAGTAACCTAAACCTCGCACAAATGTTGGCATCAATGGAAGGAACAGAATCTGCTTTGGTTTCAGCTTCCGGTATGGGAGCAATCACTTCTACTATTCTTCAAATTTGTGGTGCAGGTGATCATATTGTTTCCAGTAGAACAATCTACGGAGGCTCACATGCTTTCTTAAAAAACTACATTCCAAAATTTAATATTTCAACTTCTTTTGTAGATATAACAGATCTCAAAAAAGTAGAAGACGCCATCCAAGAAAATACAAAAATGATTTATTGCGAATCGTTAAGTAATCCGTTATTGGAAATTGCCAATATTCCTGAACTCGCTAAAATTGCAAAAAAACACAATATTCCGCTGGTAGTAGATAATACTTTTACGCCGTTAATAATTTCCGCTAAGGATTTAGGAGCCGATATTGTTTGCCACAGTCTTACAAAATTTATAAACGGCACAAATGATACTGTTGGCGGAGCCGTTTGTGCTGATGCAAATTTTATCACAAATATGAAATCCGTTATGGATGGTGCTGCAATGTTATTAGGACCTGTGATGGACAGCCTTCGTTCTGCAAGTATTCTAAAAAACACACGTACACTGCCTTTACGGATGAAAAAACACTCCGAAAACGCACAATACATCGCCGAACAATTAGAAAAAGACGGTATAAAAGTGATGTATCCCGGACTTAAAAGCCATAAAGACCACGAGTTATTTAAAAAATTATACAATAAAGAATTTGGCTTTGGCGGAATGTTAACCATAGACGCAAATAACTTAAAAACAGCCAATGATTTAATGGAAAAAATGCAAGATAAAGGTGTTGGATTTTTAGCAGTAAGTCTCGGATTTTATAAAACCCTATTTAACGCTCCCGGAACCGGAACTTCCAGTGAAATCTCAGAAGAAGAGCAAAAAGAAATGGGTTTAAACGATGGATTAATTCGGTTTTCTATGGGATTAGATAACGATATTGAACACACCTATAAACTAATTAGAGAAAGTCTCTACGAAGTTGGTTTACTTTAATAACTATATATAAAAAGCCTCGTTTAAACGAGGCTTTTTATTTCAAAAATTCTAAAAAACAAATTATAATAAATTGTTTTTCCGTATTTTATATAAAAAAATTATAGTGAGTTTTACAGGTTTAAACATTTCGCTGTTTATTAATTTCATCTTGTAATTGTCTTCGTAACACTTGCTCACGTTCTAAGGCTTTTTTACGATGTGTTTCAAATTCTTCTTCTATTTCAGCTAATGACTTTTTAGCTTCTCTCGTGATAGCATTGCTACTTTTAAAGCGAAATAAAAAGAACAAGGTAGTTGCTAAAAAAGATAAAATCAAAGACCAAAGGATTGTATTATAGGAAGCTTTAGTTAAACGCATTCCCAAAAAATCAATAGTGTCTTTATCCACAGAAATAGCATCTATTTTTTTATTTAAATCCGTAATTTGATTTTGTAATGAAGATATTGTCTCTTTTTGAGTTGCTATTTTAGAATGTGCTTTTTCAAATTTTAATTTTGTCGCTTTTAAAGAATCTTTAAAATTCTTTCTAAAACGATTTAAATTATAATGCTTTAAGTTTTTATACTCTTGAAAATCATTAGATTTGTCTATTAGAGTATTAAACTGTTCTTCAATTGTACCGGTTTTTAAAACTTCGTTTATTGTTTCTTGATTTTTTTTACTTTGCGAATATACAAACGTAGATAACAACGAAAATAAAATAATAAATATGGTGATTTTAGCTTTCATTTTTTAGTGTTTAAAGGGTTACAAAACTACATTAATATTTGTAATTTTATCTACAAAATTTCTTTTTTTATTTAGACTCCTTATAAATAAAATTTTACATTTGCCGAAATTTATAACGACATCATGAAAAGATTATTTTCTATAACAACAATATTATTTCTTCTTTCGTTTGTTGTTTTCGCCCAAAACAATACCGAACAATTAGATTCAATCGTTATTTCGGGAAATAGAATTGATTTGCCTTTTTCAAAAAATTCACGTACAATTTCAATAATTACAAAAGTTGATATCAAAAATTCGCCTGCAACAACTTTAAACGAGTTATTACAAGAAATTACCGGAATTGACATTAGACAACGAGGCGTTAACGGAACACAAGCAGACCTTTATATAAGAGGCGGAAATTTTGAACAAACGCTCCTTTTAATTGACGGTATAAAAGTAGAAGATCCTCAAACCGGACATCACACCTTAAACACCACAATTCCATTAGAAAGCATCGAACGAATTGAAATTATCAAAGGTCCGGCATCCAGAATTTACGGTCAAAATGCATTCACGGGAGCTATCAATATCATCACCAAAAAAAGCAGTAAAAATCAAATAAAAATCCGCAGTGAATATGGTTCGTTTAATCACCTTAACGGAAGTATTTTCGCAAGTAGAATATTTAAAAAATCCAATCATATCTTTCAATACAACCAAAACAAAGCAGATGGTTATCGTGAGAATACCGATTTTAAAAATAATTCTTATTTCTTAAAAAGCTCTTTTAAAACAAAAATCCCTTTTTCCGTTTTAGCAACTTTTACCGAAAGAAAGTTTGGTGCAAATAACTTTTACACCAATAACCCTAATTTTAATGAATATGAAGAAACACAAACAAGCTTAGTTGCTGTTTCGACAAAAACAAAAAAAGAAAATTGGTCTATTAAATCCAATTTATTTTGGAAAAGAAATCAAGATATGTTTCTATTAAAAAGAGAAAATCCTGATTTTTCAAGGAATTTTAATATCTCTAATAAAATTGGAGGAGCAATAAATACCGCATATTTTTCCAAATACGGAATTACAGGTATAGGAGTTGAAATTGCCAAAACAACATTATCAAGTAACAATTTAGGAAACCAAAATCGCAATAGTATCCAAACTTTTTTAGAACATCGCTTTCAGTTTGCAAATGAAAAACTAGACATCACACCCGGAATTTCATATACCTATTTTTCTGATTTCGGCAACTCATTCTTTCCGGGAATTGATCTAGGTTATCAAATAAATTCTACTTTTAAATACTATTGGAATTTTGGCAAATCCTACCGAGTTCCTTCTTATACAGAGCTATATATTAATATCCCTAATTTCTTACAAGGCAACCCTAACTTAAAACCGGAAGAGGCATTTGCACAAGAAATGGGAATAAAATACCGTAAAAATAATTTTCAAATAGATTTTGCTGTATTTAATCGTGTTTCTAAAAATTTAATCGATTATGTTAAAGAGACAAATACCAGTTCGTTTTATATTGCCAAAAATTTAAGACAAATCACTACAAACGGACTGGAAATAAATGTTAATTACTGTTTTAAATGCAATGAGTTTCCACAAAAATTTAGTTTTGGCTATACCTTTCTACAAGACGATTATAAAGACATTAATGTATTTCAATCCAGATATTTAATAGACACTTCTATCAAGCATCATTTTACAGCAAATTGGCAATCTCAATTTTTTAAATACATATCGCAAACCATCAGTTATAAATATATTGAAAGACCTTTTAACAATTACCAACTATTAGATGCTAAAATAACTGCTAATTATAAAAATATTGGAATTTATGGTGTTTTCAATAATTTATTAAATACAAAATATTATGAAAAGATAAATATACCAATGCCCGAAAGAAATTGGCTTATTGGTATTAATTATATTTTTAAGTAACATAAAAAATCCCGCCAAACAGCGGGATTTTCATAGTATAAAATTAAATTAATAATTTGAAATATCAAATTGTGTTCTACGGTTTACTTGGTGTTCGGTTTCCGAACATTTAACACCGTCTGAACAACGGT
>JALSLI010000092.1 GCA_026988395.1 Flavobacteriaceae bacterium
TTAAGTGAAAATTATTTCGCGTATTTATTGGCTTTAAAATCAAAATTTAACTGTTTTTGTGTTTTATCGGACAACAGTAAAAAAAAATCTCCATTCTTTTTAGAATGAAGATTCTTAGTATTTTAGATTTTGCAATTATGCTAAACTAGCAATCAATTTGGTTAATTTAGATTTTAAATTACTCGCTTTATTAGAGTGAATAATATTTTTCTTTGCTAATTTATCAATTTTAGCAACCACATTTGGCAACATCTCTGCCGCTTTTTTAGCATCTTTTTCATTACGCAAAGCTTTTATTGCATTACGAGTTGTTTTGTGCTGTAATTTATTGCGTAATCTCTTTTTGTTATTACTTCTAATTCTTTTAAGTGCTGACTTATGATTTGCCATTTTCTGAATTTTATTTTATTATAAAAAATGTAGCCCGTAGGGGAATCGAACCCCTCTTTCCAGGATGAAAACCTGAGGTCCTAACCGATAGACGAACGGGCCTTATTGTTTTGCTGTACACATACTATGTAAAGCGGTTGCAAAAGTAAATCATTTTTTATTAATACCAAATTATTTTTTAAAATTTTTAGTATGCTTTTGCAAAAAGAACACGTCTAGTTGATTTTTTACCGGTAAGCACACATTTCCCGTCTTCTTCAGGAGCATCTAAAGGGATACATCTAATAGTAGCTTTGGTTAAATTTTTAATTTCTTTTTCAGTTTCAACTCTTCCATCCCAATGAGCAGAAATAAAACCTCCTTTTGTTTCCAATACTTCTTTAAACTCCTCAAAAGTATCTACTTTGGTAATATGCTCATCTCTAAATTTTGTCGCTTTATCTAAAAGACTCTTTTGAATTACTTCTAATAAATCTTCAACCTTAGTTACAATTTCGTCTTGATTAACAAATTCTTTTGTTAAAGTATCTCTTCTAGCTAGTTCTACTGTTCTTTTTTCTAAATCTTTTGGCCCAATTGCAATACGTAAAGGCACTCCTTTTAGTTCGTATTCTGCAAATTTAAAACCCGGTTTATGGGTTGTACGATTATCAAATTTAATTGAAATATTTCTTTTTCTAAATTCTGCAACCATTTCGTTTGCCACTTTTGTAATAGCATTAAGTTGTTCTTCATTTCGATAAATCGGAACAATTACTACTTGAATTGGTGCTAAATTAGGAGGTAATACCAAACCAAAATCATCGGAATGTGTCATCACCAATGCACCAATCAATCTTGTTGTAACTCCCCAAGAAGTTGCCCAAACATAGTCTTGTTTTCCTTCATTGGTAGTAAACTTTACATCAAAAGCTTTAGCGAAATTTTGACCTAAAAAATGTGAAGTTCCTGCTTGCAATGCCTTCCCGTCTTGCATCAATGCCTCAACTGTATAAGTATTTAGAGCTCCTCCAAAACGTTCATTTTCAGTTTTCTCTCCTTTTATAACCGGAATTGCCATAAAATTTTCTAAAAAATCGGCATAAATATTATGCATTTGCTGTGCTTCTGCCAGGGCTTCTGCTTTTGTGGCGTGTGCTGTATGTCCTTCTTGCCATAAAAATTCGGCTGTTCTTAAAAATAATCTGGTACGCATTTCCCAACGCATTACGTTTGCCCATTGATTAATTAACAAAGGTAAATCACGATAAGATTGTATCCATTTACGATAAGAATCCCAAATAATGGTTTCTGAGGTTGGTCTGATAATTAGTTCCTCCTCCAGTTTTGCGTTTTCATCTACAATAATACTACCATCTTCATCATTTTTTAAACGATAATGTGTAACTACGGCACATTCTTTTGCAAAACCTTCTACATGATTTGCTTCCTTACTAAAATAAGACTTTGGAATTAGCAACGGAAAATAGGCATTTTGATGTCCGGTTTCCTTAAATTTTTTATCCAATTCTGCTTGTACTTTTTCCCAAATTGCATATCCATATGGCTTAATTACCATCATCCCTCGTACACCTGAATTTTCTGCTAAATCCGCTTTTACAACTAATTCGTTATACCACTTTGAATAATCTTCACTTCGCTTTGTTAATTTCTTACTCATTTCTAACTGTTTGGCACAAATATTGTGATTATTTTTTTGATTAAATTATGTTGCAAAACTAATTTATTTTTGTAACTTTAAACTATAAAATCTCACGATTATGAAAAACTTCATTCAAATTCTACTAAAAAATAAAAGCTTTTTTGCAATATTAGCATTTGCTTTAGTTTTAAATTCATGTAGTTCTTACCAAACTGCTATGCATGATAACGACGGT
>JALSLI010000093.1 GCA_026988395.1 Flavobacteriaceae bacterium
ACTACTATGGATCCTGTTCCAATAAAAACTAAACCAAACGTTCCTATTAATTCTGCTATATATTTTTTCATTTATGTGTAATATAATAAACGTGTAAATATATTTATTTACACGTTTATATAAAATTATTTATTTTAAAATATTAAAATACTTTTAATATTATAATGCTGCTGCTCCTGCCGCTGCTACTGCATGATCATCTTCTACTGAAGATCCACTTACACCAACTGCACCAATAATTTCTCCATTTGCATTTTTAATACAAACTCCTCCTGGAAAAGAAATTAATCCTCCGTTTGAGTGCTCAATATTATATAATGCACCTCCTGGTTGAGATAAAGATCCTATTGTACCAGTATCCATATTGAAAAAACGTGCTGTTTTTGCTTTTTTAATTGCAATATCAATAGAACCTAACCATGCGCCATCTTCTCTTGCAAATGCTGTTAAATTGATTCCTGAATCAATTACTGCAATATCCATTTTTGTTCCTAATTCTTGTGATTTTTTAATTGCTGCTGCAACTACTTTTTGAGCTTGCTCTAATGTAATGTTCATTTTAAGTTTGTTTTATGAATTATTTATTTCTGCAAAAGTACTTTTTTTAAAAAAAATAATTAGTGTATGAAGTTCATTTTTTTATGAAAAAAGGTCAAAAACAAGTATTAATAGGAGAAAACTTATCATTTTACTTCTTTTGGACTTATTCCAAATTGTTTTTTAAATGCTGTACTAAAATTAGATAAATTATTATATCCTAAATTAGGATACACTTGTGATGCATTTAATACACCTTCTTCTAAGATTTCTTTTGCTTTTTCTAAACGTTTTTTTTGTAACCATTTACCAGGTGTCACATTGTATTCGGCAATAAAATGTCGCTTAAATGTTGATAAACTCATATTACACAAAAAAGCAATTTCTTCTAATTTTAAATTTGACTCTGCATTTGCTTCTACTATTTTACGAAATGAAGAATTACCTTTATCTGAAATCAATGATTGCAAGAAATGCATAAAATTATTTCCATAAACACTTAATAAATAAAGTATTAATTCTTCAAATTTTATAGTTAATAAATCTTGTGAGTATTTTGTTTTTATTTGTTGAATGGATGTAAGCGAATCTACAAATGAATTTATATAATTATCATTTTTAATTGTAAAATAGGATTCTGTTTTTTTTACTGTCTTTTTTAGACATAACAAGTCTCTATGTTTCTTGAAAATTTTTTTTAAACTATCTGATGAAAAAAAAAGCAACTTACAAAAATATATTTTATCGTTTAGTAGTAATTCCGTCATTAAACAATTGCCTTTTTTAACTAGTAACGATTGATCTTTATTTACTGCTACCGAATTATTTGCAAAATGCACTTGCTTTGAACCTGATTGTAAAAAACTAAACATATGTAAACTTAAATTCACTTTATTTTTTACCACATCGGTAGTCATTTTAAAGTCATGAATTAACAAATCTGGTACCTGATTTTGTTTTTCAATAAATATTTCTGGTATATTTTGATTTTTCATCTTATTATTATAGCGATTATATCTTGATTATGGCTTATTTCTTATTTTGTTCTTATAAATGTTTTTGTAATAATTTTCCAACCATCACTCGTTTTTAATAATGTTAAGTAATCTTGATATATTCTATCTTCATAAACAAATTCCGTATTAAAGTTGGCAATGTTTTTTGTTATATTACCTGATATAATAGTTGTTTCTGCTGTTTTTTTACCATCTGATTTCACTTTGACTAAATAACCTTTTAAGGCTATAACCAATTCTTTTCCTTCTATTACGGTATATAATTTCGCCTTTTCTGAAAAGGTTTTTTTTAGAAGATTTATGTCTGCATTTTTTCGTCCTCCAAAATAATTTTGGATAGCTTTCTCTACTTCTTCAAACTCATTATTTTTATTAAAAAATTTTTTTAAGACCTTATTATAGGTATCTGCTGCGTTAATATATGGAAAATGTCCTTCATTATTAAATGTGAATACTTTTGCTGCTGGATACAATTCTTTCATTCCTTCTCTCAATTTAAGTACAACCAATGGGTCATTATCTGATTCTATGATTAATTTCGGAATTCGTTTTACACTATATTCTAATGGATTTATTGCAAATTTATCTATAACAACTGCATACCTATTAACAAATTGCTTTTTACTAAATGGTAAACTTGGTAAAAAAGCAGCTAACAACTTTGAGTTTTTTGCCGCAGGCACTATCT
>JALSLI010000094.1 GCA_026988395.1 Flavobacteriaceae bacterium
ATATTATTTAGAATAAAAAATTCATCTATATTGCCTTCTTTTTCGATAACAGCATTTTCAATATCCACCACAATATCTTCAGATTTAATATTGGTATTATATTCTTTACTTAAAAAATAATCATCTACTTCTTTTTGCGTCATTCCTGTTAGTTCTAAGAAAAACTGGTCATATGTTAAATTATAAGAAGCCAATATTTCATAAAAAGTATCCTCTGCCAATTGCTCGTCAAAGGCTTCTATTTTACGTATTTTATCGTAAATATCTCCGGCAATGTTTTTAATTTTTTTAGGTATGGCTTTTCGTCTGGCGTAATGAGCCAAAATATTTCCATTGTCATCAAACGTAGTTTCAAATTTGGTTACCACCCAATAATAATTGCCGTATTTGGTAAGGTTTTTAATAATTACATAGAGATTTTCTGCTTTATGAAGTTTTTCCCAAAGTAATTTAAAAATCACTTTGGGCATATCTGGATGTCGTATGATATTATGTGGTTTCCCTATTAATTCTTCTTTATCATATTGGGCTACTTCACAAAAATAATCATTAACGTATTGTATAATGCCACGTTTGTCTGTTTTAGACATGATTACTTTTTTATCATCGAGAAGTATCTCAACATCAAGAGGTTTTGGTCTGAAGGTCATTGTTAGCTTTTTTATTTCTTTTTCACTGCAAAGTTAGCTTAAAATACAACAAGAAACAAATTTTAACATATTAATAAACAACAATATAAAAACTCTTCTTATCAATACAGTTATTTAAAAGAACAATTAGTCTTCTATTTCGGTGTAAAAACCAATTTATCATTTGATTGTAAAATTTCTTGTTTATTAATAAGCATTTTTACAAATTCTCCATTAACAAATTTTTCCGCCTGATCTTTATAATGTTTGCTAAAAATATTACCGGATTGTCCGGTTGGCAAAATGGATTCACTATTTTCTATATCGTTAAAATCAATTATTCTTCTAGTAGATGGTCCGCCGGTTACCGGATATTCGCCACTACCGTTTAAATGAAAAATCTGATTATTAAGCACTTCATTAGAACCTTTAATAGGGAAAGGTCCAACATTAAAATGCAAGCCTAAAAATCCTAATTTATCACCAATTGGATGGTGATGTATTACGGTGTGCACTTTTTTCCATTTCCATTCACTAATTAAATTACCGTGTTTTTGTTCTAAAAATTTTACTGCTGTTTTAAAGGATTTTGTCAAAATTTCTCTTTTTGTTTCCACCTTATTTTTTGTAGTAATATCATCATCCCAAACGGAATTAATACTGCGAATTTGTTTTTCAAATTGTTTTTTGTAAAAATGAGTTTCTAAAAATTGTTCAAAGCCTTTTTTGCCTAATTCATCTTGAAAAGTATTTTTTAAATATTCGTATTTAAACTTAATGAAAATAGTTGGTGCTACTTGATTTAATTCAAAAGAGCCATCCCAAACAGCCAATGTTTTTAAAGCAATATCTTCATTTTTGGTAAATCCGGATTTATCGATATTTTTTACAATTATAGGAAGTAACTCCGGTAAGACCGAAGAAGTTACATCATTAATCAAATCTTCCATATCAAAACGTTGGATTTCTTCCATATCCGAAAGTTCATCTACGATGCGTTTTGCTCGGTCTCTGGGAAGGTAATATCCGGGATAATAACCAACTCCTGCAATAGAATCCGGCTGGTTGTTTGCAGAATATACAAAACCCTCAGGATAATTTATTGCTTTCGGATTTTTATTAAAATCTAAATATTCTAATTGATCATCTAATCCGTTAGAACCATCTAAAATGGTGTATGTATTTACTTTATTTTTATGTTTGTAGAGTTTTGCCGAAGCAAACCAAGCGTAATTTCCGGCAGCATCACCATACATTACATTTAATCCCGGAGCATGAATTTTTGAAGCTGCTTTTCTAAAATCGTCTATAGATTTACTATGTGACATTTCATATCCTACATCGAGCATTTTACTCTCTAACTTGGTATAAATCCAATCCATTGCAATGGGATTTTTACTATCTAATCCATCGATTAAATCGTTCATTATTGGTCCGTGTTTGCTAATTCTAACGGTTAATTTTTCGGTTCCTCCTCCTTTGATTTTAATTGTTTTTTCCTTAACCTTAAATGGAAAACTTTTACCATTTACAAGATATTCATTAGGGTTATCAGGATTTAATTTTTCTTGATAAAAATCAATATCATCATTTTCAAACATTGTTAAACCGTAAGCATAATTTCGGTTATGAGCTAAAAAAGGGAATGGCATTAATCCAAGGTTAAAACCGTATAATTCGTAATCCGGACAAATGACATGCATTTGATACCAAACGGCAGGTTGTGCATAATTAATATGTGGATCATTGGCAAAAATCACCTTTCCGCTTTTAGTTTTACTAGGACCTACAACCCAAGAATTAGAACCAATAAATGGTGCAACAGGCATATTATCCATCATATTACCAACTTGTGCAGTAATTTCATTACTTACCTCAAACTTTGGGTCGTAAACCGGAATAACTTGTGTTAACGAATCTACATCTAAAGCCAAATCTTTTAAATATTTATAACCAAATTTTTTCTGAATATTAGTAACCAACGGATCTGTTCTATGTGCCATAGCAAAACTAAAACTCATATAACCAAACACATTATAAATATCTTTTAGCGTAAATTTTTCTTGCTCTACTCCAATTACAGAATATTCAATTGGCTTGGGGCCGTTTTCTATAAATTGATTTACGCCATTAAGGTAAGCTGTTGCCAATTTATAAGGTTTTGAATTTTTATCTAATTTGGAAATTGCTTCCACTCCGGCATCTTCAATTCCCATACCTAAAAAGAATTTATCGGTTTTTAAAAAGAAATTATCGTTTGGTTCTTTGTCTTTTCCAAAAATTTCAGATAATCTTCCGGCTGCTATTCGTCGCATTAATTCCATTTGCCACAACCTATCTTGAGCATGTAAAAAACCCATTGCCGTATAAGCATCTTGCTGATTTTTTGCAAAAATATGTGGTACACCAATTGAATCAAAATAAACCTCTACAGGTTTTTTTATGTTCGATAAAGTCAGCTTGCCATTATAAACAGGTTTTTGGTGTTTTACATAGAAAAATGCACCTAATATTAAAAATACCAAAATAAAAAGGATACCGTAACTAATTTTTTTAAATGTTTTCATGAAATATTTGATATGGATTAAGAAACTCGTACAAATTACGTGATTTTTTTGAAAAAAAATTATTTTTTTTCAAAAAAATACAGATAACTATTATCTATAAATAATGCGTACCTTTGTAAACGCAAAAAGAATGATAGAAAAATGAATAATATAGTAGCCATAGTAGGAAGACCAAATGTAGGGAAATCCACACTTTTTAACAGGTTAATAAAACAACGACAAGCTATTGTAGATAGTGTTAGCGGTGTTACCAGAGATCGGCATTACGGAAAAAGTGAATGGAATGGAAAAGAGTTTTCAGTGATTGACACCGGTGGTTACGTTACCGGATCTGATGATATTTTTGAAGGAGAAATACGCAAACAAGTTAAACTAGCAATTGAGGAAGCAGATTATATCCTTTTTGTAGTAGATGTAACTGCAGGAATTACACCAACTGATGAAGAAGTTGCCAATTTATTAAGAAAATCGAAAAAACCGGTTTTTTTAGTGGTAAACAAAGTAGATAATGCCATGCGTGATGCTGATGCCGTAGAATTTTACAATCTTGGTTTAGGAGAATACTACACCTTATCTGCCATCAATGGTAGCGGTACAGGTGAATTATTAGATGCATTAGTGGAAAAAATGCCTGAACCTAAGGAAGAAGAAACAGACGAATTGCCTAAATTTGCTGTTGTTGGAAGACCAAATGCAGGAAAATCTTCTTTTGTAAATGCTTTAATTGGTAAAGAACGAAATATTGTAACAGATATCGCCGGAACAACAAGAGATTCTATTGATACCAAATTTAATAAATTCGGATTTGATTTTAGCATCATTGATACAGCCGGAATTAGAAAAAAATCTAAGGTAAAAGAAGATTTGGAATTTTATTCGGTAATGCGTGCTGTTCGTTCTATTGAAAACAGTGATGTTGTTATTTTAATTATCGATGCTACAAGAGGTTTTGAAGGGCAAGATCAAAATATTTTTTGGCTGGCTCAAAAAAACCGTAAAGGAATTGTAATTTTAGTAAACAAATGGGATTTGGTGGCAAAAGACCACAAAACGACAAAATTATATGAAGAACAAATCCGTAAAGAGATTGCTCCTTTTACAGATGTGCCAATCATCTTTACCTCTGCTAAAACAAAACAACGTTTGTTAAAAGGCCTGGAAGCTGCGGTTGAAGTTTACAAAAACCGAAAAAAACGAATCCCAACAAGTAAGTTAAATGAAACGATGTTGGAAATCATCGATAGAAATCCGCCACCTGCAATTAAAGGGAAATACGTAAAAATTAAATATTGTATGCAATTGCCAACACCAACACCTCAATTTGTGTTTTTTGCCAATTTACCGCAATACATACGTGATCCCTACAAACGATTTATTGAAAACAAACTCCGTGAAATATACGATTTTAAAGGTGTACCGATTACCATTTATTTTAGAAAAAAATAAAATGTAAAAACAAAAAAAGCGATGATTAATCATCGCTTTTTTTGTGTTAATTTAAAATAAAATTATTGGTATTTACCTAATAATCCTTGTATTTTCATACCCCAAGATTGCCCTATCATCATGCCTTTTTGCGACATATCACCGGATTTTTCAGCCATTTTTTTACCAACAGGTGTTGCATAAAATTTTAATAATTCTTTTATTTCATCGTGTGTAAACTCATCCATATATATTTTAGCCATATCACTGTATAACTGAGGCATTGTTGCTTCTACATCTTTTTTAAAAGCTTCCTTTTTATCATCCGGAACCATACCTGAAAACTGAGCAATTACCGGTTTAAAAGATGGTTTTATTAAAATAACCATTAGTTTTTCGGTGTCTTTTGTAAATTGGTCTTTGTCTTGTGCATTAACAGTAAAACTGAATAAAGCTACAAATGCTACTAAAATTAATTTTTTCATTTTTTTGTTTGTTTTAAATTACCTTACAAATATAGTTATTGTTTTTTATTTTCCAAAAAATTTAGAATTACTCTTTCTCTTTTTTCTTTCTATGCTCTTTGTTCCACACTTTAATTTTATCATTTTCTTTGATTCCTTCGATAATTTCTACATAAATATCATCAGAAACACCGGTTTTAATATCTTTCTTTTCAAACTTTCCGGGTTCTACTTCAATCTCAACAAAAGGTTTTTTATTTTCCTTATCATATTGAATTAAAGCTTCACGAATTGCCGGAACGCTATCTCTCTTTTCTATAATTATTGTGGCATTGGCACTGTAATTTGCACGGATATTTGATTTTTCTTTTTTCCCTAAATCACCTTCCACTTTAAATTGAATGGCACCGTTTTCCTCCTGTCCTTTAACAGCAATAAATCCTAATTTAGCATTAAATTTTTCGTTTTCTAAAGCACCAACAACAATATCTAAATCCATTCCTTCTTTTAATTTACCAACTTCGGCTTCATCTACTTTTCCTTCAAAAATCATTTTTCCCATATCGGCAATTGTTGCTATGGTTGTTCCTGCATTAAAATTATTACTTTGAATTACTTGATCGCCTTCTTCAACAGGAATTTCTAAAACCGTACCGGAAACGGTTGCTCTAATATTGGTATTTGCCGCACCTCCTGAGCCAACATATCCTTTTTTAATAATTTGTAAATCATTTTGTGCATTACGTAAGTCTTGTTTAGCTTGATTATAGCTAAGTTCTACATTTTCAAACTCATTTTTGGCAATTACACCTCTTTCGTATAATTTTTTGCTTCGATCATAAGCAATTTTAGCATTATTTAAACGAATGCGTATTTTATTCATTTGACCGCGAACATTATTTATGGCTTGTTCACTTGGAACAACTTTTATTTTTGCTATTAAGTCGCCTTTTTTAACCTTATCACCTTCTTCAACCAAAATTTTACTGATAATTCCGGTAATTTGTGGTTTTACTTCAATTTCTTCTTTTGGAATAATTTTTCCGGTGGCAACCACTTTATTAATGATATTTCGTTTTTCCAATTGCTCGGTTTTGTATTTCTTTTTTGGTTTTTTATTGGATTTCATTACCTTTCCTATAGAAAGCAATACTGCTACCAATAAGATTCCTAATCCTACATAAATTAATGTTTTTTTCATTTTGATATACTTTTACTTACTTGATTTATTTTTTTATTCTTCTCTTAATGCTTCAATCGGTTTTATTTTTACTGCTTTGTTTGCCGGAATTAAACCAATTAACAAACTTAACAACAGCATCAATATAAATGATACAAATACCTGTGTTAGATTTACAGACGGATTTACAAAAGGATATTCTGTATGACCGAATTTATTATCTAAAAACGTAAGAATACCAATAGAAGCCACAAAACCTATCATCCCGGAAAACACAGTTAAAACCACAGCTTCTAAAATAATTTGTCTTTTAATTGCTTTTGGAGTTGCTCCTAATGCTCTGCGAATACCAATTTCTTTGGTTCGTTCTTTTACGGTAATAAGCAAAATATTACTAATTGCAATAACTCCTGCCAATAAGGTAAACAATCCTATAAAATAAGAAAAACCTTGTAATACCATTGTAAAAGCACTAATACCGGTAAAAATTTGCGACAAATCAAAAGAACCGATAGCTCGCGTATCTTTTGGGTGTATTTTATATTTGCGTTTTAAAAGTTTTTTAATTTTAGACAAAACAGGTGCTACTTTATATTGCGGTTTAACCGAGATGGCAAACCAACCTACATGGTTACCGCTATTAAAAGCTTTCTGAAAAGTAGTAAAAGGAATAAAAACAGCATTTTGTCCGTCGAAATTAACACCATCCTTTTTTTTGTATACGCCAACAACCTGAAAATATACATCGTTTATTCTAATGTAGCTTCCTATTGGTTCTTCGTCTTTTTTATATAACAATTTAACCGTTTCATTACCAATAACAGCAACTTTTCTACGGTCTTCAATATCTTTTTGGTTTAAAAATCGTCCTTCGACTAAATCTTTTTTGGAAATTTTATCTATGGAAGGATAATCTCCAAAAACAGCCGAACCACTTGTTTGTCCGTTTCTGGCTACTTTAGATACTTGCTTGTAATTACCTAATTGGATTCTTGGCGACAAAATATCTATTTCTTTAATTTGCTCTCTTAACATGTCCACATCATCCATTGTATAAGAAATTCTTCTTCCGCGTTCAAAACCTTTGTACGGTTTACCGGTTCGTTGCCCCCAAACAAACATACTATTGGTTGCGGTACCTGCAAACAACCGATCAAAACCGTTTTTCATACCGTTTGTAGCTCCTAATAATGAAATTAAAATCACAATAGCAAAGACAACTCCTAAAGTTGTTAAAATAGTACGTAACATATTTTTAGTTAAAGTACTAAATATTTCTCGCCATAAATCTCTATCAAATATATTCATAATTAATCGGCATTTAATGCTTCTATTGGTTTTACTCTTGCTGCTTTTATTGCAGGAATTAATCCTGCTAAAATACCTGCTATTATCAAAATACTGGTAGCAATAATTACAGTGCTCATTTTTACTTGCGGATTAGAAAATGCAGGTGAATTTATTCCTTTTCCTACTAATTTGACTAATCCCATTGCAAATAACATTCCTCCGATACCGGAAATTGTAGTAATAAAAACAGATTCTAAAATTACTAAATTTATAATTTGCGAAGGTTTTGCTCCTATTGCTTTTCTAATTCCTATTTCTTTGGTGCGTTCTTTAATGATAAAAACCAATATGTTTCCGATACCGATAATTCCGGCAACGAGAATTAAAATCCCTACAAAAACACTTATTGCCGTAAGCATCATGGTAAAATTATTTACATTAGAAAATTGCTCGGCATAATTTCTTACAAACACACCTCTTTGATCTTCGGGGTTAACACGATGGCGTCTTTTCATTATGGTTTCCAGTCTATCTGAAAATTCTAACGCTTCGGCTAAACTGTATTTCGGATTATACGTTAAAACGATTGAATTAATTTGATCAGTATTTTTATATAAACGCTGTAAAGTAGAAACGGGCACGTAGAGTATTCTATTTTCGCGGTCATTTCCTTCATCTTCAAAAACGCCAATTACGTTAAAAGTAGAATTATTTAAAATAATCGTTTTACCTATCGGATTTTCATCTCCAAATAAGTCTTCTTTAATTTTTTTACCAATTACGGCGACTTTTAACTTTTTATCAATATCATTTTCGTTGAGGTATCTACCGTCTGTAATAATCGTTTTTTCTATTTTTTGGTGATCCGGCATCACGGCTCTAACGGTGTAACTTCCGGTTTCTTTTTTATATTTTGCAGTTATTCCTTTTCGGAATCTTGGTGTGATATATTCAATATCTTCTTTAAAATTACCTTGAATGTATTTTAAATCATCATTGGTGAATTTAATACGTCTTCCGGCTTCAAAACCATCGTATGGAAGTGTTGTAGAATTAGGAATAACAAAAACAGAATTTGTAGCATCATCTTTAAACTCGTTAACAAAACCATTTTTCATTCCGTTAACCGAAGCCAGTAACAAGACCAAAATAAAAATACCCCAAGCCACAGAAAATCCGGTTAAGAATGTTCTTAACTTGTTTTTTTTAATACTGTGAAATATTTCTGCCCAAAGGTCTCTATCAAACATAATTTATTTTTTATTCTCTCTCTAACCTTCTCTAAAAGAAGGAACTTATCTATTTTTTAATTAAAATTTCAACATTCAACATTCATAATTCATAACTCATCATTCAAAACTCATCATTCAACATTCATAATTAATAATTCAAAACTCATAATTATCTCGTTTTCTCATCGCTAATAATAATACCATCTTTTAGTCGTACAATTCTTTTGGTTTGTTCTGCCACTTCTTCTTCGTGGGTTATTACAAAAACGGTCATTCCTTCGTCATTAATTTCTTTTAACAATTCCATTACCGAATCGGTTGTAGTAGAATCCAGAGCTCCGGTTGGTTCATCTGCTAAAATTACTTTTGGTTTGGTTACCAATGCTCTGGCGATTGCCACACGTTGTTTTTGACCTCCGGAAAGCTCACTTGGCAAGTGATTTGCCCAGTTTTTAAGTCCGACTTTATCTAAATACTCCATTGCTATTTTTTGACGTTCTTTACGTTTCATACCTTGATAATACAAAGGCAAGGCAACATTTTCAAGAGCTGTTTTATAAGATATTAAGTTAAAAGACTGAAAAACAAAACCAAGAAATTTGTTTCTTAAAACAGCTGCTTTTGTTTCGTTTAGATTTTCAATTTTTTGTCCGTTTAGATAATATTCTCCTTCGTCATGACTATCCAATAAACCAACAATATTTAACAATGTAGATTTCCCGGAACCCGAAGAACCCATAATCGACACAAACTCGCCTTCTTTAATGTGCAAATTAATTCCTTTTAATACGTGGAGTTTATCGGTTTTACCAATTGGATAAGACTTGTGTAAGTTGACTAATTTTATCATTTTTAACTTCCTTCTTTATAATATTTGTATTTTTGCTCTTAATTATGAACAAACAAAAGCCAATTCTTTTTTTTGACGGAATTTGTAATCTATGCAATGCATCTGTTCGGTTTGTTATTAAAAGAGACAAAGAAAAACAATTTTTATTTGCTTCTTTACAATCAGACGTTGCAAAAAATATTTTGTTACATAAAAATAGTAAAATAAATATGGACACGATTATATTACTTGATAAAAACAAAATCTACACCAAATCGGATGCTGCTTTGTTGGTTCTAAAAAAAATAGGATTTCCGTATAACATCCTTTATTTTTTTAAAATATTTCCTAAATTTATACGTGATTTTTTTTACGATTTAATTGCCAAAAACAGGTATAAATGGTTTGGCAAAAAAGATTACTGTATGATTCCGGATAAAGAAACTGCTAACCGTTTTATAGATTAACAAATGTATAACAAACCCCAAAAATTAGAACCGGAAGATTTTTATTTTAACGAACAAGGTTATCGTGTTTTTACAAAAAAATACCATTTAAAACGAGGTTATTGCTGTAAAAACGGCTGTAAACATTGCCCTTATGGCTACGATAAAAAAACAGATTCTTTTAAAAAAACAACCGAATAAAACAACATTATTTATGGCTATTACGTTATACCAAAATAAAAAACTAAAATTATGAAAAAATTACTATTTGCAGCACTATTTATTTTAAATCTTGGTTTTAATTACGCACAAGATGTTGTAATTAAAAAGGACGGCACAAAAATGAACGTTATCATTAAGGAAGTTAATGATAAAACCATAAAATATGTAGAACCAAAAGACCCAAACGGAATTATTTTTACCATTGATAAAGCTTTGGTTAAAGAAGTAAAATTCAGTTACGGAAAACAAATGCAAGTAAAAAACCCGGAAACTAATACAACTTATTATGCTGATGATAAAATTAATAATTTTACACTAAACTTTATTGCAATTAGCGGCAATACACTTGGTTTAGGTTATGAGCGTGCTATAAAACCCGGACAATCTTTTTTTGCAGAAGCCAAAATTTATGGTGCCGGAATAAAAACCTCAGATGAAAAAAGTAGAAGTGGTTTTGGCTTGGATGTGGCTTATCGTTTAAAAATAAAATCACTTTTTAATGCCAACGATTACAGACCTAAACATTTATTACACGGTAGTTATTTTTCGCCGGTTTTAGGTTTTAGTACAGGAACCTTTGAGTACATTAATGGGTATAATAACGATAATCTTCACAATAAATACAAACATTCTATTGTGCATTTTGGCATACAATACGGTAAAGAATGGATTTTACAAAATACCATGTCTATTGATGCCTCTATTGGATTTCATTACTATGGTGGAAATGCAGAACAAAACGAAAAAGCTTTTGAACCGGTAAGAATGGGAAATATGATAGGCAACCAAAATAAGTTATTTGCATTTAATTTACGCATCGGATTATTGGCAGGAAAAAAAGGACTTAGCAAAAAGAAATAATCCGTATTTTTGAAGTCTAAATTTTCAAACCTTGAAAAAAGACTTTTTTACATACCAAGCACAGACAACCAATACACCTTTGGCTATTGAAATTTCAAAAGCCGAAGGTGTTTACGTTTACGATACAAACGGAAAAAAATATTTGGATTTTATCGCCGGTGTTTCGGCAAATACCTTAGGACATTCGCATCCTAAAATCACCAATGCGATTAAAGAGCAAGTTGATAAATATTTACACGTGATGGTTTATGGCGAATTTATACAAGAAAAACCGGTTGCACTTGCTAAATTACTGGCAACAAATCTGCCAAAAGAACTCAATCAGGTTTACTTGGTAAACTCCGGAACCGAAGCAACTGAAGCTGCCTTAAAATTAGCTAAAAGAATTACCGGTAAATCGGAAATTATTGCTGCAAAACTCGCTTATCACGGCAACACACAAGGCAGTATGAGCGTTTGTGGTGCCGAAGAACAAAATAGAGCTTTTAGGCCATTAATACCAAACACAAGATTTATCGAATTCAATAATGTTGAAGATATTAAAAAAATAAGCAGTAATACCGCAGCCGTTATTTTAGAAACCATTCAAGGTGGTGCCGGATTTATACTTCCTAAACCAAATTATTTAAAAAAAGTAAAAGAAAAATGCCAAGAAGTTGGTGCCTTATTGATTTTGGATGAAATTCAGTCAGGTATCGGTAGAACCGGAAAATTATTTGAATTTTTAAACCAAGATGTAATTCCGGATATCGTAATTACCGGTAAAGGTCTCGGTGGTGGTTTGCCAATTGGTGCTTTTATCGCTTCCGCTGAAAAAATGCAACTGCTAAAAGAATCTCCTAAATTAGGCCATATCACTACCTTTGGAGGCAACCCTTTAATTGCATCTTCCGCATTAGCAACTTTACACGAAGTATTACACACCTCAATAATGAATAATGTATTGGAAAAAGAAAAACTATTCCGAAAATTATTGATTCATCCAAGTATAAAAAAGATTAGAGGAAAAGGCTTAATGTTGGCTTTAATTATGGAAACACCTGAAATTGCAAGTAAAGTTATCTTAAAATCCTTAGATAAAGGTTTGTTACTTTTTTGGTTGCTTTTTGAAGGAAGAGCTGTACGTATCACTCCTCCTCTTACCATTTCGGATGCTGAAATAACAAAAGGTTGTAAGCTGATTTTAGAAGTATTAAATGAAATTTAACTCGTTTTTTGAAAGAATGATTTAAAAATATTTTTTTTATATTAGAAAAAATGATATATTATTAACTTTATGGGTTTGTGTAAGAGTTACCTACAACTCAAACAGACATTTAGCAAATAAAGAAATGGAATTAGAAATAAAAGAAATAAAAATTGATAAACAAGCAATTGTACCAACATTGACAATTGGTGTTTGGTTAAAATTTGATTATTATACTGAAAGTCCAATTTCAATAACTGGCAGATTATTGACTAATAATAAAGTTGTTGCACAGTTAAACGAGTATCAGTTAAATACAGATTATAAATTTGGACTGAAAATTCTATCAAGAGATGTAAGAGATAAATTGCATAGAGAACATAATTCAAATAGATATTTTGCTCAATTATCTGCGATTTTAACAAATAAAACTATTGAGTATATTGAATATCAAAGAGAGAAAAGACCGGATAAGGCAGTTAATTTTTCAATAGAATTTATTTCTAAACACATTGAAATTTCAGCAGAACCACAAAGAATTACTGATGATGTTTTTCTGAATGTTAAAATAAAGAAATATTATAAAAACTTTGAAATAGAACAAAGTAATTGGATTAAGAATTACAGCCCATATCTTGGAATTGGGAATTTTCTGCTTTTGGAATTAGAAATACCTGAAAAGGAAAGTGTTTCTGACGGTTGGATTGAACTTTATGATAGGCTATATTTAAGAATCGAGAAAATGAGAGATGCATTACAAAATGGTGATTGGGAAAAAACGATCTTTATATCACGACAATTTATTGAAGGCTTGAAGTTTAATACAAGAAAAGAAAAAGAACGTAAATTTAAAGATGAGTTTAAAAAACTATTTATCAATGATAATTTTACTGAACAAGGATTCAATGAATTTTATAACGGTATTAATTCATTTTTTAATTATACTTCGAAATATTATCACGATAAAAACAAAATTGGAGAATTGAATAGCGTACCTACTCCGACAAAAGAAGACGCATACTTTCTCTATGCATTAGCAATAGGTTTATTGAATATAGTTGGAAAGAAATCAAATAAAGCCAGCAGGTAACAAAATGTAAACATAATTACAGATTTTATGCTAAATTTGAAGTTTACATATTAATCAAAATATGAGATAAATTAAAGTAAGTGCCTTGAAATCCGTAACTACTAATGCACAAACAGTTAGTAACAATATAAAGAAATATAATAAACGGAAAATAACCGTACAAAAATTTGTTTTATACGGAAACATACCGTACATTTGTTTTAAATTAAAAAACATATTTTATGAAAAAAGTAGATTTAAAAAACGAAAAAGCAAGATTCGATACTCGTTTACCAAAGGAACAGAAAATTTTCTTTGAAAGAGCGGCACGTCTTGGTGGATATAGAAGTTTAACTGATTTTATAATTTTAGCTGCTCAAGAAAAAGCAAAAAAAATTATTTTAGAACAAGAACAAGTTATCGCTTCTAAAAGGGATAGTGAAATATTTTTCAATGCTATATTTGATTCACCAAAAGCGAATAATAATCTTGTCGATGCTGCGAATGAATATAAAACTCTTCTATCTAAATGAATGAGTTAACGGAAAACTTAAATTCTAGCCACAGAAAAAAAGAATTTTCATGCGGAAAGGACATGCTTGATAATTACTTGCAAAAACAAGCAAATCAAGATATTAAAAAAAAACTTTCTGTCTGCTTTGTTCTGAAAGATGCTAAAACTGATTTATTAAAAGGTTATTACACTCTAGCAAATAATAGTATTCCGCAAAATTTAATACCAAATGAATTTAAAAAAAAATTACCAGAATCCTACACTTCAATTCCTACTACTCTACTTGGACGTTTAGCGGTTGATAATAGATTTCAAGGTAAAGGTGTTGGAAAACTATTATTAATAGACGCATTAAAGAGAAGTTATAAAATTTCTAAAAGTATCGGCTCTTTTGCTGTGATAGTAGATCCATTAGATAAAGATGCAAAAATATTTTATGAAAAATATGGATTTATGAGTCTTCCTGATAGCGGGAAAATGTTCTTGCCAATGAATACAATAAAAACCCTATTTGAATAAGTACTCTCCATAAAAAAATGTAAATATAATTATGGACTTTATAATAAAGACGGTTTAGAAGGTGTAGATTTAGGTTTTGCATTTCTGCCGGAATTTAAAAAAAATGATTACGCTTTTGAAACTGCAAATAAAATAGTAATAGCTGTTCGTAAAGAAGGAAAAGTAATGGAAAGAACGGCAAACGTACTCTACGAAAAATTAAACATAAAAAAGAACGGAAATACAAAACTCTTATATCAATTCTTTGAGAAACAAAATCACGGAGACACATTACATTTGGCAATTTATGATGCTTTCGAAAAAATATTTAAAAAGGGAAAAGAATGAAAAAAATTGAAATCAAAATAAGAGAGGCAAAAATAGATGATTTAAATACATTAAAACTATTTGAACAAGCAATTATTGAATATGAACGACCATTTGCGCCAAATTTAAAAGAAGATCCAATCGAGTATTACAATTTAACAGATCTTATTCAACGAGAAAGTGCAGATGTGTTGGTCGCTATTGTTGATGGAAAAATTGTTGGCTCAGGATATTCACTTATAAAAAACTCAAAACCATATAAAAAACCTGAACAATTTGCTTACTTAGGGTTTATGTATGTGTTACCGGAATATCGTAAAAAAGGTATCAATCGAAAAATAATTGAATGTTTAATAGATAGAGTTAAGAAGAAAAACATAACAGAAATTCAATTAGATGTTTATGCAAAAAATAAAAACGCTTTGAATGCCTATAAAAAATTTGGATTTAAACCGGATTTATTAAAAATGAGACTGAATACAAAAGAGTAAAAAAAATACTGTTGTCCGATAAAACACAAAAACAGTTAAATTTTGATTTTAAAGCCAATAAATACGCGAAATAATTTTCACTTAAAAAAATAAGCCCTT
>JALSLI010000095.1 GCA_026988395.1 Flavobacteriaceae bacterium
ATCATGAATCACACCATCAGCATTTTTATAAATTACTTTTTGCCAATCGGTTTCAGTATTCCCTATAAAAGAAGGATCATAATCTACATCGGTTTGAACGATAGTTCTAAATTGATTTGCATTGAGCACATCTACATAATCTACAACTGTACCAACAGATGTTTTAACATCGTATTCTACTTTTAAAGGTGTGTTTGTATTTCCTTTTTTGGTTGTAATTAAAATAACACCATTGGATGCTCTAGAACCATAAATAGCTGTTGCCGAGGCATCTTTTAGAATAACAAAATCTTTAATATCATTAGGATTAATTGCATTTAACTGATTACGTACACCTTGTACTCCACGTTGATCTAAAGGCATACCATCTACTACAATTAAAGGTGCATTATTAGCTGACAAAGAAGAACCTCCTCTAATACGGATTTCGGCTCCTTCTCCGGGAGCTCCACCTCCACGTGTAATACGAACTCCGGCTGATTTACCGGTTAATAATTGCTCCGGAGAAACGATAGAACCTTTATTAAATTCTTCGGTAGACACTTTTTGAACTGCACCGGTTGCATTTTGTTTTTTTGTAGAACCATATCCAATGATTACAACTTCTTCCAATTTTTCTGCAGTCTCTTCCATTTCTACATTAATTGTAGTTTTTCCATTTACAGGAATTTCAAGGGTTTTATACCCTAAATAAGAAAAAACAAGTGTGTCTTTTGGCTGGACATCAGAAATGGAAAATTTTCCATCAAAATCAGTTGCCGTACCTTTAGTAGTTCCTTTTATTATAACATCTACTCCGGATAACGGCACTTTTTCCTTTTTATCTACCACTTTACCCGAAACAGTAGTTTGAGCAAAAAAGATAATCGGAACGAACAAAAATATGCTTAAAAAAGCATGTTTCATATTTTTCATAAATTTAACTTTGAGTTATTAATTATATTTAATAAAACCTAACAAATATTTACTTCACCCTGTAAAGTTAGCACCGAAATAAGAAAATACCTATTTTAAAAATTAAAAAAAAATTACGAAACCGTTTTCGTGTTGAAAAGTTTTTAGAAAATTAAAGTAAAAGTAACTTTTTGTTTCAATTTAACCATTAAATTCTTATTTTTACTCAAAAATTTGTCATTAAAATGTATTTCATTCAACTAATGGTAAAAAACGTAAAAAGTTTCTATATATAATGAGTCGCAAAATTACTTTAAAAGATATTGCAAAGGAATTAGATGTTTCAACCTCAACGGTTTCTAAAGCCTTAAGAGGAAGTAGCGAAATAAGCCAAAAAACCAGAGATAAAATTATCGCATTTGCCAACTACTATCACTACAAACCTAATAGTACAGCATTAAAATTACAATCGCAAAAAACCATGGTTATTGGTATTGTTGTACCTGAAATTGTTCACCATTTTTTTACAAAAGTAATTAGCGGAATTGAAAAAGTACTAAATAAATATCATTATAATGTCATGATTTGTTTGTCAAATGAATCCTTAAATAAAGAAATTTTAAACATCAATATGTTAACAGATGGCAGTGTCGATGGTTTAATCGTTTCCATCGCAAAAGAAACTTTAGAAAAAAATGATTTTTCCCACTTTAACGAAATTAAAAATAATGATATTCCTCTTGTATTATTTGATCGTATTTCAGATAAAATAGAATCTGATAAAGTAATTGTAGATGATATCGGCGGTGGTTATAAAGCAACAAAACATTTAATGGAAATTGGCTGTAAAAATATTGCTCTA
The DNA here is from genome assembly GCA_026988395.1 of Flavobacteriaceae bacterium. GTDB lineage: Bacteria > Bacteroidota > Bacteroidia > Flavobacteriales > Flavobacteriaceae > S010-17. The sequence continues at coordinate 1,757 of JALSLI010000095.1, forward strand.
CTAACCACTCCTAGTCATGTAACTGTTGGACTAGAAAGAGAAAAGGGCTATTTAAAAGCTCTAAAAGAAGTGAAATTACCATCAAACATTATCCATATACACGAAAACAAAAACATTAAAGAGCAAATTGAAAAACTTTTTAATCAATCAAATGTTTATCCTGATGGTATTTTTGCGGTAAACGAAATTTATGCTGCTACTGCAATCAAAATTGCAAGAAGTAAAGGTTTAAAAATCCCGGAAGACATTGCAATTATAGGATTTACCGATGGTTTGATTTCTAAATTTACAGAACCTGCTTTAACTACAATTGCTCAACACGGTCTTACTATGGGAGAACAAGCAGCTGAATTATTATTATACAGAATAAAAGACAAAGAAAGACCATTTGAAAAAAAGGTTATATCTACTAATTTGAAAATACGAAAATCTACTCAAAAAAAATAAAACAACTGTTTATTAAATATTTTTTAGTACATTTGTATCGGAAAATAAAATATTTTCTACCTAACATTTCGCACTTCACACATTAATTTAAACAGATAATTTTATCCGTTTTATAACTATTTATAATATTGCTATTTATTAGCAATGTAAAATATTAATGTATGAAAAAAAGAAAACTAAGTTTCTGGGATATATGGAACATGAGTTTTGGATTTCTAGGAATTCAAATGGGTTTTGCACTTCAAAATGCAAATGTCAGTCGTATCTTTCAAACCCTAGGTGCAAAAATTGAAGACATCCCAATTTTATGGGTAGCAGCTCCTTTAACGGGATTAATCATTCAACCCATTGTAGGTTATTTAAGTGATCGTACTTGGCATTCTAGACTAGGTCGAAGAAGACCTTATTTTTTAGCTGGAGCTATCTTAGCTTCTTTAGCCTTATTTGTTATGCCAAATTCGCCTTATTTATGGTTCGCTGCCGGTATGCTTTGGATTATGGATGCTTCAATAAATATTACCATGGAACCTTTCCGTGCTTTTGTTGGTGATAATTTGCCGGACGAACAACGTACTATGGGTTTTGCAATGCAAAGTTTCTTTATTGGAATCGGTGCTTATGTTGCTTCAAAATTACCAAACTTACTTACTTATTTTGGTGTTTCGAATACTGCTGCCGAAGGTATTATTCCGGATTCGGTAAAATATTCTTTTTATATAGGAGGAATTGCTTTTTTAGTAACCGTAATTTGGACAGTCTTTAAATCAACCGAATATTCACCTGATGAACTGAAAACTTTCGACAAACAAAAAAAGCTAAATATACCTAATGAGCACTCTGAAAGTTGGTATTTTAACAATGGAAAAAATCATCTACTTAAAGGAATAATAGTCTTACTTATTGGTGTATCCACTTCTTTTTTAGTTTATCACTATGAATTAAAGAAAGATTTATATGTGTTAACTTTAGGTCTTATCAGCTCAGGTGGTTTAGCTCTAATAGTTTCGGGTTTAATGCAAAAAAATGGGATAAAAAATGGGTTTGTTACTATGATTAATGATTTTCAGTCTATGCCTAAAATTATGAAACAACTTGCTTTAGTACAGTTTTTTTCTTGGTTTGCTCTGTTCTCTATGTGGATTTACACCACAGGCGCAGTAACCGAACACATTTATAAAACTACCGATACAACCTCAGTTGCTTACAATACCGGAGCCAACCAAGTTGGTGAAATGTTTGCTAATTACAATTTAATTGCTGCAATTGTTGCCTTTTTATTGCCGGTAATTGCAAGGAAAACAAGTAGAAAATTCACGCATTTTTTAGCTTTAACACTAGGCGGTTTCGGACTAATTTCTATCTTTTTTATTACAAATCCAACTACTTTTAACTTAGAATGGCTACCTATGATTGGTGTTGGTATTGCGTGGGCAAGTATCTTATCCATTCCGTATGCAATGCTTTCCGGCTCATTACCAACTACTAAAATGGGTTATTATATGGGTGTTTTTAATTTTTTTATTGTAATTCCGCAATTAGTTGCAGCATCTATTTTAGGTTTTCTAGTTTCAAGATATTTTAATAATGAACCTATCTACGCCCTACTTATTGGAGGAATATCAATGATTATAGCAGGATTACTCTCCCTTAGAATACAAGACACAAAACCAACAACTGTACAAAATGAATAAAAAAGGATTTATATTTGATTTAGACGGAGTCATCGTTGATACTGCAAAATATCATTATTTGGCATGGAAAAAAATTGCCAATGAAATAGGAATCGATTTTCAAAAAGAACAAAACGAACATTTAAAAGGTGTTAGTAGAATAGAATCCTTAAAAAAAATATTAAAATGGGCTGAAAAAGAAGTTTCTGAAAAAGAATTTAACACCTTATTAAACAAAAAAAATGAAGATTACTTAACATATATTTCTAAAATGAATGTTTCCGAAATTCTTCCGGATGTTAATCGTATTCTTTCTTATTTAATCCAAAAAAAACAACCTATTGCTCTTGGCTCAGCAAGTAAAAATTCAAGAAAAATTTTAGAGAAAGTGCAACTTACCAAAAAATTTGATGCAATTATCGATGGTAATAATGTAACAAAAGCCAAACCAAATCCCGAAGTTTTTCTAAAAGCAGCAGAACAATTAAACATCGCTCCAAAAGATTGTATCGTTTTTGAAGATTCCATTGCCGGAATTCAAGCTGCAAATAAAGCAAATATGATTTCCATAGGAATCGGTGATAAAAAAACATTACAAGAAGCAAATTACATTTTTAAAGACTTTACAGAAATTAGTGAAGATTTTATAAACAAATTAATATATAACAATTCACTTTAATAACATTATAAAGTAAATGAACCTAGATTATATCATACCAAATAATTGGTCAATTATAGAAGAAGGATTTGACCCTAAACACATAAAAGCATCCGAAAGTATTTTTAGTATTGGAAATGGTGCTATGGGACAACGTGCTAATTTTGAGGAAAAATATTCCGGAGATACTTTTCAAGGAAGCTATATCGGAGGCGTATATTATCCCGATAAAACCAGAGTTGGTTGGTGGAAAAACGGATATCCCGAATATTTTGCAAAAGTATTAAATGCTCCAAATTGGATTGGCATTAATATTATCATAAATAACGAAGAACTCGATTTAAATAAATGTAAAGAAGTACTTCATTTTAAAAGAGAACTAAACATGAAAGAAGGCTGGTTAAGCCGTTCATTTATTGCAACACTCCAAAACAATATCCAAATTAAAGTCGAAACTAAACGGTTTTTAAGTATGGATTTAGATGAATTAGGAGCAATTCAATACAACATTACACCTTTAAATAGTAATGCTAACATAACTTACATTCCGTATATCGATAGCAATATTAAAAATGAAGACAGTAATTGGGATGATCAATTTTGGGAAACCTATCAAACCGAAAATAATAAAAATGAATCTTTCCTCCTTTCTAAAACACTTAAAACCGATTTTCACGTTTGCACATATATGTCTTCTCAAATATATTTGAATGCAAAAAGAATAAACAAAGAGCCAAAAATAAACAAAGAAGAAAAACATATTTCACATAGCTATTCGCTTTCAGTTAATCAAAGAGAAACCATAAGTATCCATAAATATGGAGGATATACGGTTAACCGAAATCATAAAAAAGAAGACCTCATTACAATTGCTAAAAACAATTTAAATGAAGCAAAAAAAACCGGCTTTTCAAAACTCTTTGAAAATCAGAAAAAAGCATGGTCTGCCATTTGGGAAACAGCTGATATTGAGATAAAAGGCGATATCAAAGCACAACAAGGTATTAGGTTTAATATTTTTCAATTAAACCAAACTTATACAGGTAAAGATGCAGGATTAAACATTGGTCCAAAAGGGTTTACCGGCGAAAAATACGGCGGAAGTACGTATTGGGATACAGAGGCTTACTGCTTGCCTTTTTATATGGCAACCAAAAACCAAAAAGTTGCCGAAAATCTGCTTACTTATCGCTATAACCATTTACAAAAAGCTATTGAAAACGCTCAAAAACTAGGCTTTAAAAATGGTGCGGCACTGTATCCAATGGTCACGATGAACGGAGAAGAATGCCATAACGAATGGGAAATTACTTTTGAAGAAATTCATAGAAACGGAGCTATTGCTTTTGCTATTTACAATTATCATCGCTATACAAATGATTATAGTTACATACCAAAAAAAGGATTGGAAGTGCTTATCGGAATTGCTAGATTTTGGCACCAAAGAGCTAATTTTTCTAAAGCAAAAAATCAATATGTAATTTTAGGTGTTACCGGTCCTAATGAATATGAAAATAACGTAAACAACAACTGGTACACCAACTACTTGGCAAAATGGTGTATTGACTACGCCATTGAAAATATCAACAAAATTAAAGAAGAATACAACACCGATTACACCAGAATTCTAAACAAAACCAAACTTTCTAATATTGAAATTACAAAATGGAAAGAGGTAGCTGATAATCTGTATTTTCCTTACTCTAAAGAACTTGAAATTTATTTGCAACAAGACGGATTTTTAGATAAAGAATTAACTACTGTTGCCAATTTAGATAAATCGGAAAGACCTATTAATCAAAAATGGTCTTGGGATCGAATTTTGCGTTCGCCTTACATCAAACAAGCCGATGTTTTGCAAGGAATGTACTTTTTTGAAGATCATTTTTCAAACCAACAAATAAAAAAGCATTTTGATTTTTACGAACCTTTCACCGTTCACGAAAGCTCTCTATCTCCTTGTGTACACAGTATTTTAGCTTCAAAATTAAATAAAAAAGAACAAGCATATAATTTTTATTTAAGAACTTCAAGATTGGATTTAGACGATTACAATCACGAAGTAGAAGAAGGACTACACATTACCAGCATGGCAGGAACTTGGCTTAGTATTGTAGAAGGTTTTGGAGGTATGCGTATTCAAAACAACCAATTATCCTTTGCCACCAAAATTCCGGAACAATGGTCTAGTTACTCCTTTAAAATAAATTTTAGAAACCGAGTGATACAAGTTTTGGTAAATAAAGAACATACTTCTTTTAAACTTCTAAAAGGAGCATCATTATCTATTACCAACAACAATAAACTTATTGAATTAACACCAAACAATCTAATCTCTGTATAAATGAAAGCTGTAATTTTATTCGTTTTTTTACTTTTAACTTCTGTTTCATTTTCACAAATTGAAAAGATTGAGCCTCCTTTTTGGTGGAGTGATATGCAAAATACCGAACTGCAATTACTCTGTTATGGTAAAAATATTTCCGATTATCATGTCCGGATTTCCGATTCGATTCCGGTTATAAATATTCGTAAAACGGAAAATCCGAATTATCTTTTTATCACATTAGATTTACAAGATGTATCGCCAAAAATTTTTCAAATACATTTTAATAAAGGAAATAAAAGCATTACAAAAAATTATGAATTAAAAGAACGAAATAAAAATTCTGCTCTTAGAAGAGGATTTAATTCATCTGATGTTATTTATCTTTTAATGCCTGACCGTTTTGCAAACGGAAATCCTCAAAACGACAATACCAAAAATACTGCCGAAAAAAGCAACCGTAATTTTAATGGCGGAAGACACGGTGGCGACATACAAGGAATTATTTCTCATTTAGATTACATCCAAGAACTTGGTGCAACTTCCATTTGGAGCACTCCGTTATTAGAAGATAACGAGCCAAAATACTCATATCATACCTATGCTCAATCTGATTTATATAAAATTGACCCTAGATATGGTACCAACAAAGATTATAAAAAACTTTCTGATGAACTGCACCAACGTAAAATGAAATTAATAATGGATTATGTTACCAATCATTGGGGAAGCAAACATTGGATGATACAAGATTTACCAACAAAAGACTGGATTCATTATTGGAAAAACAATAAAAACGGCTTTAAAAGAAGCAATTATCGTATGACCACACAATACGATCCATACACTTCAATGATAAATAAAAAAGAATGTGTACAAGGTTGGTTTGATACCAGTATGCCGGACATAAACCAAAGCAATCCGCTAGTTTTAAAATACATTACTCAAAATGCCATTTGGTGGATTGAATATGCAAATTTAGATGGTTTACGTGTAGATACCTATTCATACAACGACAAAGAAGCCATTGCAAAATGGACAAAATCCATAATGGATGAATATCCTAATTTTAATATTGTTGGCGAAGTTTGGCTACACGATCAAGCCCAAATTGCATATTGGCAAAAAGACAGTAAAATCGGTGCTTTAGAAAGCTACAACAGTAATTTACCAAGCGTAATGGATTTTACATTACATGACGCCGTTACCTCCGTTTTTAACGAAGATCAAGAAACTTGGTTTGACGGAATGATTAAAGTTTATGAAAATTTTGTAAACGATTTTCTATATCCAAATACAAATAATATTATGGTTTTTGTTGGCAATCACGATACCAATAGAATTAATGAAATTTATCAAGGAGATATACAAAAATACAAATTAGTAATGACTTTAATCGCAACGGTACGTGGCATTCCTCAAATATATTATGGCGATGAAATTGGTATGCGTGGCGATAAAAATAAAAATGGTGATGGCGATATTCGTAAGGATTTTCCCGGAGGTTGGATAGGTGATTTGCATAATGCTTTTTCGTCAAGCGGAAGAAATGCACAACAAAATGAATATTTTAATTTCACTAAAAAACTACTCAATTGGCGAAAAAATAAAGATGTTATTCACAACGGAAAAACCATTCATTTTTTACCAAAAAACAACGTGTATGTCTATTTTAGATATAATGACAAAGAAAAAGTAATGGTTGTTCTTAATAATAATCCGAAAGGACAAATAATAGATTTAAAACGTTTTTCCGAAATATTAAAAAATCACAAAACAGGAAAAGAAATCTTTAGCGATAAAAAAATAGATTTGCAACAATCCTTAAAAGTTAAAGGAAAAACCTCCCTAATTATTGAAATTAAATAAATGAAAGCCCTTAAAATAATCTTATTATTTATCTCTATTTCTGTATTTGGACAAAATCCAAACCGTAAATTTTTACACTTTGATAAAAAGAACAATCATTTTATTATTAAAGTAGACGACGGGACATACATCATTAAACCATATAACAATAATATCTTTGAGACCTCTTTTATTCCTAAAAACGAAAAATACAATCCGCAATCACATGCCGTAGTTTTAAAGCCAAAATCGATTCCTGTAAAAGTAAAAGAAACAGAAAATAATATTGAAATAAAAAGCAAAGGGATACGTGTTTCTATTCACAAAAAGCCATTTCAAATTCGTTATTTTTATAAAAACAAACTTCTTTTTTCTGAGAATAAAGGTTATGTAAAAACCAACAAATCTGAAATATTAAATTTTAGTATTTCAAAAAATGAAATTCTCTTTGGTGGCGGAGCAAGAGCTTTAGGAATGAATAGACGTGGCTACCGATTAAAGTTATACAACAAGGCACATTATGGTTATGAAAATCATTCCGAATTGATGAATTATACCATGCCGTTGTTTTTATCTTCCAAAATTTATGCTGTACATTTTGATAATGCACCAATAGGTTATTTAGATTTGGATAGTCATCAAAATAATTCAGTTAATTACGAAACAATTAACGGCAGAAAAACATACCAAATTATCGCTTCTGATTCTTGGCTAGATTTAATAAATCAATACACCAATATAACCGGAAAACAGCCTATGTTGCCACGTTGGGCATTAGGGAATTTTTCCAGTAGATTTGGCTATCACAGTCAAAAAGAAGTATTGCAAACAGTACAAAAATTTAAAAAAGACAGCATTCCGTTAGATGCCGTAATTATTGATATTTATTGGTTCGGAAAAGACATTAAAGGCCATATGGGAAATCTTGAATTTTACAAAGATTCATTTCCCACACCAAAAAAAATGATCACACAATTAAAAAAACAACATATTAAAACCATTTTGGTAACCGAACCATTTGTTTTAACCACATCAAAAAGATGGAAGGAAGTTTCGCAAAACGGATATTTAGCAACAGACAGCATCGGTAAACCCTTTACTTATGATTTCTATTTTGGCAATACCGGTTTAATTGATATTTATAATCCAAAAGCAAAGAAATGGTTTTGGAATATCTATAAAAAATATACCAAAATGGGTATTGACGGATGGTGGGGAGATTTAGGAGAACCGGAAGTACACCCTTCAAAACTAATACATAAAACAGGAACAGCAGATCAAGTACACAATATTTACGGACACGATTGGGCGAAATTGATATTTGAGGGCTATCATAAAGATTTCCCCAATCAACGTCCGTTTATACTAATGCGAGCAGGATATTCCGGCTCACAACATTATGGAATGATTCCTTGGAGTGGCGATGTAAACCGTTCTTGGAAAGGTTTTCAATCGCAACCTGAAATTGCTCTACAAATGGGTATGCAAGGACTTGCTTATATGCATTCGGACTTAGGCGGATTTGCAGGTGCCAATCCGGATAATGAATTATATTACCGCTGGTTGCAATACGGTGTTTTTCAACCTATTTTTAGACCACACGCACAAGAAGAAGTACCTCCTGAGCCGGTTTTTAAAGAAAAAAGCACTAAACAACTCGCAAAAAAAGCAATAATTCTACGCTACAATTTATTGCCATATAATTATAATTTGGTCTTTGAAAACAATCAAAACGGAAAACCATTAATGCGTCCGTTATTTTTTGAAGAACCCAAAAACACCAAATTACTAAACACTACTAACTATTATCTTTGGGGAAAAGACTTCTTGATTGCTCCTATTGTAAAACCCAATATTAGCGAAAAAGAAGTCTATTTTCCTAAAAAAAATAATTGGTTTGATTTTTATACGGATAAAAAACATCAAGGAGGAAGTTCCGTAAAAGTTAAAACGCATAAAGAATATATTCCCACTTTTGTACGTGCCGGAGCTTTTATACCAATGGTAAAAAACATTAATAATACCGAACTTTATAATTTAGACAAACTAGAATTGCATTACTATCACGATAATTCTATTAAAAAAGCGACTACAAAATTATACAATGACGATGGTAAAACAGTTGATGCCTTTAAAAAAGGGAAATATGAAATCTTAATTTTTACGTCTAAAAATAAAAAAAAGCGACTTTTATTTCAGTTTAAATCAGAATTTGGAAAAAATTACCAAGCAAAATCAAAAAAGATTAAATTAATTATTCATCATATCACAAAAAAACCAAAATTTATAAAAGTAAATACAAAAAAAGTACCATTTAATTGGAATGAAGATAAAAAAACACTTCGTATTCTTTTAGATTATAAAGGTAAAGTGAAAATAAACATAAAAAAATGAAAAAAATAAGCATTCTGTTCCTCCTAATAACTATAATTTCTTGCACCAAACAAACAATAGAAGTTAAAAAACAACATCAAACGGAAAAATCTATTTCTGATAAAGATATAGAAACTGCTGTTATTTACGAGGCAAACATCCGCCAATATTCAAAAGAAGGAACTTTTAATGCCTTTACAAAAGACATCCCGAAATTAAAAAAAATGGGTGTAAAAATTATTTGGTTAATGCCGGTTTTTCCTATTTCCGAAACCAAAAGAAAAGCAAAAGGAGACGTTTTTATAAGTGATATTAAAGATAAAAAAGAAAGAAAAAAATATTTAGGCAGCTACTATGCTGTATCCGATTACAAAAAAATAAATCCAAATTATGGAACGATTAAAGGTTTTAGAAAATTAGTTAAAACAGCACATCAAAACAACCTATTTGTCATTTTAGACTGGGTGCCAAATCATACCGGTTGGGACCATTCTTGGATTAAAAATCATCCGGAATTTTACACAAAAAATGAAAAAGGAGAAATTACCGATCCGCTGGATGCAAATGGTAAATCAATGGGTTGGACAGATGTTGCCGACTTAAACTACAATAATAAAGACTTGCATAAAAGTATGATTAATGAAATGAAATATTGGATTACCAACGAAAATATTGATGGTTTTCGTTGTGATGTTGCCGGACAAGTACCATTATCTTTCTGGAAAGAAGCTATTCCGCTATTGCGAAAAGAGAAAAAAATATTTATGCTTGCCGAAGCTTGGGAACCTGAATTAGTAAAAAATAATCTTTTTGATATGGCTTATGCTTGGGAAGGACATCATATTATGAATGAAATTGCTCAAGGAAAAAAAACAGTTACAGATTGGGATAACTACATAAAAAAAATAGATACAACATATAATAAAGAAGCCATTTTAATGAATTTTATTACTAATCACGATGAAAATTCTTGGAACGGAACCGTTAAAGAACGATTAGGTAATGCTTCTGATGCCATGTTAGCATTAACTTATTTAACGCCAGGAATGCCTTTAATATATTCCGGACAAGAATATGATTTAAACCATAAATTAAAGTTTTTTGAAAAAGATTCGATTCCTAAAAAAGCAGGAAATACATTTGTTTTATTAGAAAAACTTGGTGCTTTAAAAAATAATTATCCTGCGTTAAATGGAGGAAAAAACAAGGCAAAATACAATAGACTAAAAACGAATAACTCGAATATTTTATTTTTTGAAAGAACCAAAAATAAAGATACTATAATCTATTTGGCAAACCTAAAAGATACGCTTGAACACTTTAAAATCCCCGAAAATCTAAAACTAAAAAAGGACTATCTAACAAACTACAATCAGGATTTTAGTAAAGAGGAGATTGTTTTGAAACCATGGGAATATCATATTTTAATAAAATAAGAAATTACTTTTTCTTTAACTCAATGGCTTCGTTTTTAATTTTTGCTTTCTTTTTAGAAAGAATTTCTTTGTTTAAATCTTTTAAAAAAATTGCATCTTTATCTTTTGGACGTTCATCTTCACGCCATAAAAATCCTTTTAACTTACGTGCATTTTCAGGCAGTTTAGATGGTGGATACGTAAAGGTTTCTTCATCATTATAAAAAATTCCGGAAACGATTTTTTTATCCTTAAAAATAAATCGCAATTTGGCACATGTGGTTTTGGTAATACCAAACAGTTCTTTTTTAGGTGTGTCTTCTCTTAAATATGCCAATACTTCGCCATTACCAACAAAATCTACTGTTTTAATCTGATTGTCTTTAAATTTGGCAAACATATCTCTTCCTTTTATCTGATTAAAACCTTTTATGGTATCTTTTTTAATCATAAAGGCATTTCCTAAAACTTTAAGAGAGTCTATTTTTTGCCCCAAAGTATCGTTTTTAACAACAATTAAATCACCGGTTATTTGTCCGTTTTCTGTCCATAAAACCGGATTTTTAAACATTTTTAAAATTCCCTTTTTTGTATTGGAATGAATGGAATCGCATTTACCTTGTAAGTCTTCCTTAAAAAATTTTACGTTATGATAGGCTCTAACGATTCGGTTTTTAGGCTTTCCGGTAAGTAAGATTGTATCGCCGTGCATATACAAAGAATCTTTTTCAGTTTTGGTAATAGCAACCGCTTTTTTCACCATAAAAGCTGAATCTAATCTCCGGTAATATTCTGCATAATTTCCTTTTAAAATCATTTTATTAATAGTATCTGTCATAACAATATGATTGGTTGCCGATGCAAAAGCACGCTTTTTATCATAATACAAACTATCGGCATCGATACGTCGGTCATTATATAAAATATAGGCATTTTTAGTGAAATACGATTGTCCTGCGTTGGTATCTGAAAACCCTTTTTCGCCATAAATAAAACTATCTTTTCCTTTAATGGTAGATTTTCCGAAAAGATATGCTAATCCGGTTTTAGTAAAATAATCCAAATGTTTGGAGTTTAACAGATAATCAGGATGCGTAATTTTAACATCCGTTTGAGCCGTAAATTTATGGATTGGCAAATAGTAATAACCACTAACACTGGTTAATTTATTGACTTTATCTACAATAACACCTTTGTTTTTATAAAATAGCAATTGTTGTGCTCTGTCAAAATGTAAGGTATCGGTAGTTAAAGTCATCGACTTGTTTTTTAAAACCACATTTCCCCAAGATAAGGCTTGCTTTGTTTTTCCGTCGTAATTAATATATTTGCTGGTTTGAGTAATGGTATCACCTTGTTTTAAAATCACATTACCAACGGCTTCCAAAAACTCATCTTCACCGTAAACCAGTGCCTTTTTACACTGCAAAGTTGCTCCATCGACCTCAACAAAAACATTTCCTAAAAGAATTACGGCTCCCGGAAAATTAGCTTCATCTTTGGTTGTTATATCGGCTGATTTTATATGAATGGTCTTTTGTGAAAACAAAAAAACAGGTAGTAAAAGAAAGAAAAAAACAACGTTTCTCTGCATAAAATTATTAATTTAATGAGCAAATCTAAACAATTATTTTAAGGTATTCTTTTCAATGCCTAAGATTAATATTTTTTTAACTTAAATTTGCATTCTTAAAAAATCAAAAAAATGACTTTAATTAAATCTATTTCCGGAATTCGTGGTACTATCGGAGGAAAAGTAAACGATAATTTAACGCCAATCGATATGGTTAAATTTGCTTCTGCTTATGGTTATTGGTTGTTGCAAGAGAACGCTAATTCCGATAAGGAAAAATTAAAAGTTGTTATTGGTAGAGATGCCAGAATTTCGGGTAAAATGGCAAGTAGTTTGGTTGCTAATACGCTCGTTGGTCTAGGGATTGATGTCATTGATTTAGGTTTGTCTACCACACCAACCGTTGAGATTGCGGTTCCGTTAGAAAAAGCTGACGGCGGAATTATTTTAACTGCATCACATAATCCAAAACAATGGAATGCTCTAAAATTATTAAATGAAAAAGGCGAATTTATTAATGATAAACAAGGAAAAATTATTTTAGAAATTGCCGAAAATGATCGCTATATTTTTGCTGAAGTTGATGATTTAGGGAAATACATCAAAAAGCCAAACTACATAAAAAAACACATTAACGAGGTGTTAAATTTGCCTTTGGTTAATGTAGATGCCATTAAAAACGCCAATTTTAAAGTAGTGGTTGATGCCGTAAATTCTACCGGCGGAATTGCTATTCCTCAATTATTAGAAGCTTTAAATGTTACATGTGTAAAATTATACTGCGAGCCAAATGGCGAGTTTCCGCACAATCCGGAACCATTACCGGAAAATTTAACCGAGATATCCAAAACAGTCGTTATAGAAAATGCCGATTTTGGTATTGTCGTAGATCCTGATGTCGATCGTTTGGCTTTGGTTTGTGAAGATGGTTCAATGTTTGGTGAAGAATATACATTAGTTGCTTGTGCCGATTATATTTTAGGCAAAAACAAAGGAAATACGGTTTCCAATCTGTCTTCATCTAGAGCTTTGGCAGATATTACCAAAAAACACGGTGGA
>JALSLI010000096.1 GCA_026988395.1 Flavobacteriaceae bacterium
ACAACCCGAAAATAAGGTTGTATACCCCAAAATAAAGAGAGAAAATAAGAAAAAATCTCAAAAATTTATAAAAAAATCTCAAAAATTAAAAATAATTTAGAAGTTGATTATTTTGCAACGGTCTTATTTTCTATTTCTCATGTATTTTTATTTATAAAAGATTCCTCAGTATGTTCGGATTCAAGTGCGTTAAAATCCAAATAATTTTGAATGTTATTTATGAGAATTCTTTGCACTTTTATAGGTGAAGACTTCTCATAAATATATTAAATAGTCAGATTATTTCTGAAAGTTTCTCATTATAATGTAAAAATAAGGTGTGTAATACATCCTAATAACACGAAAAATTATTTTCTAAAGAAGTTTTTTTGGTTAAATTAAAAGAAATTTACTTTGAAAAATTTCTTATAGATATTTTTTAGTCTTCCGTAACTCCTTCCAATTCTAAGACTTTTTGAATCATTTTATCATCTTGATATAATACTTGGTAAAAGGCACTCTCATCAAATATTTCTCGTGCAAATAATGCTTTTAGATATTTTTTTATTTTTCGTTTGTTTTCACTTGATATTTTTTTGTTTTTATAATATTTACTTATGTATAAATTATAAATTATTTCGTCTTCATCAAAATAATCCATAAAATACGACAAAGGCATATTGTTAAATTCTTTTCTGTGAGAATCTATATAATTAAAAACAAAATCATTTAAAATATTGATATGGAAATCTTCAAAATAAGCTTTGGTATCTATAGGGATAAATACATCCGGAATAATACCGCCACCACCATAAACAATTTTTCCTTTTGGTGTTACATATTTTAGACTGTCTATGATTTTTATACTGTCTTTATTTGTTAATTCACCACTTAAAAAACGTGTTCTGAGGTTGTCATCATAATATTCTTGTTTGTGATTTAAACGATATGGTTTTTGTATTGATCTACCTGTTGGTGTGTAGTATCTGGAAATAGTTAATCTAACCGAAGAACCATCGCCTAATTGCATGTCTTGTTGTACCAATCCTTTACCGAAGGATCTTCTACCAATAATAATTCCTCTGTCGTTATCTTGTATTGCTCCGGCTAAAATTTCACTTGCAGAAGCCGAATTCTCATTAATTAACACATAGACTTTTCCTTTTTCAAAAGAGCCTTTTTGTGTTGCGAAAATATTTTTTATTTTCCCTTTATTATTTTTTGTAAACACAATTAACTTATTGTCTTCTAGAAATTCATCAATAATATCAGATGTAACACCAATAAAACCTCCGGGATTATCTCGCAAATCTAAAATCAAGGATTGCATTCCTTTTTCTTTTAAATGATTTAGAGCTGATTTAAACTCCTCAAAACTTGTAGCAGTAAAACTATTTAATTTTATAAAACCAATATCTTTTTTAACCATAAATGAAGCATCTAAACTAGGTATTGGTACGTTTGAACGTGTTACATCAAAATCTAAAATTTGATTGGTGTCTTTTCTAAATACTTTCAGTTTTACAGTTGTATCTTCTTTTCCTTTTAAAACACTAAAGACACCTTTGTTTGTAATATTTTTTCCGTATAACGTATCTTTGTTAGCCATTAATATACGATCACCGGCTTTTATTCCTGCTCGTTCACTTGGTCCTTTTTTTATAACTTTTAAAACTGTAATTGTATCGTGATAGATATTGTACTGAATTCCGATTCCTACAAATTTTCCATTCATTTTTTCATCAATTCTACTGTGTTGTGATGCAGGAATGTAAACCGAATGTGGATCTAATTTCTCAACAATATCTTTTAAAGTGCCATCTAAAATGCTATCGGTATTTACTTTATCTACATAATCATATTGAATAAAGTTTAATAATTTTTTTATTTTTGCTTCTTTTGGGTCTTCTCCAAATAATAAAGCCGTTTTGTTTTCGTAGTCTAAATTACTGCCTATAAAAATTCCTACAATTACTGCAATTGCAATAAATATAGGAAGGTATATTTTAAATTTCTTTGTTATCATTATTTTAGCGTAATTAAATACTTTTATGTATTTTTATTAAAAAACTTATTCATTTATTGGAAAGTGCACCAATTCAATTTTTGTTTGTTTTAAGAAATCAATTCCGGATTTATCCTTATAACTATCAGCATAAACCACTCGTTTAAAACC
>JALSLI010000097.1 GCA_026988395.1 Flavobacteriaceae bacterium
TCGTAGAGAACACGAAGTATTAGTAGCAATTTCTGAAGAATTAACCACACAAGAAATTTCAGAAAAATTATTTATCAGTCCAAAAACGGTAGAAACACATCGCATGAATATTATGAGCAAACTTGGTGCTAAAAATAGTGTTGGAATTATTAAAATAGCATTAGAAAAGGAATTGTTATAAAAATAATGCCCAAAATTATATTTTGGGCGTTATTAATTTTATTTTGAAAAAACCTTATTTTTTAGCTTCCTCTTTTGCTTCTTTAGCCATTCCTGCACCACATTTTCCTGGGGCACATTTCATACCACCTTCTGTTTTTTTAGCTTCCTTTTTCATACCGTCACCGCATTTACCACCTTTCATCATTGTAGCCATAAATTTAGCTAATTCATCTGCTGTAACAGCTTTATCACCGTTAGCATCAATATCTGCATACATTTTTTCGTGACCTTTGGCAAATTCTTCAACAGTTACATTGTCGTCTTTGTCAGTGTTAAAAGTATCAAACATTTTACACTCGTCTTTTTCTAATTTTCCGTTACCGTTTTTGTCTTTGTTTTTGTACTCTGCTTTTGCGTGAGCTACAAATTCATCAACTGAAACTTTACCATCTTTATCGGTATCCATTCCTGCAAATTTTTCTTTTGCTTTAGCTGCCATGTCCATTTTAGGAGCTTCTTTTACAACCTCTTCAACAACAACTTCTTCAACAACCTCTTGGTCATCTGCTTTTTTGTCGTCTGCCTTTTTTTCTTTACATGATTGGAAAGCTAATGCACCAACCATTAAAAACATAATTAAAGTTAATTTCTTCATTTTTAATAAATTTTAGTTATAGTGAATATATAATATTTAAGTACAAATATAATTATTTTTATTGAATTATTTACGTTCTATAATTGACAAACAGACTTTTCTTTAAAAAAAGTCTGTTTATCTGTAAAAAAACTATGAAAAATTACTTGCCGTTTCCACATTTTCCGGTGCCACATTTAGCATCTTCTTTTTTGGTTTCTTTTTCGTCTTTTTTCGCTTTTCCATCACCGCATTTTCCGTCACCACATTTGGTATCTGCTTTTTTAATGGAATCAGTTGCTTTACCATCACCACATTTTCCTTCACCGCATTTTCCTTCTTTTTTATCGGCTTTTGCATCTTTATCTTTTTTACCATCGCCACATTTTCCTGCACCACATTTGCTGTCGTCTGCCTGCTGTTTAATAATTTGTGTTGGAATTTCTTTTTTTGCAGTAGTTTCTTTTTGTAGAGACTTAAAGGATTGAAATACTACAAAACTAATTGCGATTACCATTACTGCTACGATTGTTTTAAATTGTGTTTTCATTTTGAATTGGGTTTTAAATTTATTGTTGTTTTTTATTGATTATTAAATACTTGTGTAAAGCTAACGTTGTTTTTACTAAATGTTTTATTCTTCTTTATATTTGAAGATGTTATCTTTAAATTAGCTTTTTATTTTTGTTTAAAAGATAGTCTAGACTGTATTTTCCGCTTCCATAAATTAGTAAAGTAAATAACATAATGAAGTAGTAAAGCGGAATTTCAAAGCCATTATTTCCGGCTTCAAATCCGTGTCCTAAATGTACCGTTACAATTGCAACTACCATTGTTATCATTAGCGGAATAGCAATAATTCGTGTACCTAATCCTAAAAATAATAGAAGAAAACCTAAAGTTTCGATAGTTGAAGCTAAATAAGCATTAAGTGTAGGAAACGGAATACCGATACTTCCAAACCATTCTACAATGTTATTAAAATTTTTTAGTTTCATCATTGCCGGACCATAAAACCCGATAGCAAGTATGATTCGCATAAATAGTGGCGGTAAATCTTTTAATTTTTGTAAGCTTTGAACAAAGCTATTGTATGTTTTTTTTAGATTCATTATATAAAGTGTTTTTAGGTTATTATATCTTTATAGTCGATGAATCTTTATTTCCTTACATAGTCACTCCTTAAATACCATTTAATCAATTTATAATCAATAAAATAACTCATATATTTCTATTATTTTATAGTGTTTAATTGCAAGGTTTTTCTTATATTGCAGTATAAATCTTGCAATTTATGATAGGAAAATCATCAAATCAAAATCAACGAAATTTATTCAAACCTTTATTAAAAGAGTT
>JALSLI010000098.1 GCA_026988395.1 Flavobacteriaceae bacterium
TTTGTTCCATCTTAAATTTTAGCTATGCGAGTTTTATCTATTGTTTTGTTTTTATCGTTAATTATTTCGTGTACCAACAATAAAGAAAAGCATTTTAGAAATTCCTTTACAAAAGGAGAAAAAGAAATATTACAAGTTGCCGATTCGATTATACAAAGTGCCTATTATGCAACACTAATTACATTGGATAAAAACGGACAACCAAGAGCAAGAATTGTAGAGCCGTTTTTTCCGGAAAAAAATCATATTATTTGGATTGGTACTAATCCGAAATCCAGAAAAGTAAGACAACTAAAAAACAACTCTAAGGCTACTTTACATTATTTTGACAAAAATAAATTAGCATATGTTTCCTTAATGGGAAATGCATTTCTTGTAAATAACGATTCTATTAAAAAAGTAAAATTTAAAAACGGTTGGGATAAATTTTATCCTAATAAAAAAACCGATTTTTTATTGATTAAATTTGTTCCTAAAACATTGGAATTAATAAGCATTTCTGATGGTTTTACAGGAGATAAAACTACTTGGAAACCTCATCAAATTCAATTACAAAATTAATCCAGCCATTTTGATTTTTTTTGAGTAGCATCTAAAACATCCACACTTAAAAATTGTGCTAAAAATTTAGCATGTTTAAATGCTTCTTTTATATTTTTTGTTTCAAAAACATTAATCGTTTGATTTGTGTTATAAAATAAAATTATCCGATACATAGAATCTTTGAATTCATGCTCAATAGAAAGTGATAATCCTGCTTTATATTTTAAATGTACTTTAAAAACCGATATGTATTCAATTTTTGGTAGTTTTTCCCAAGAACCAACTGAAATGCCAAACAATTTGTATAAATAACGATATTTTTTATTTTCAATATTAATTTCAACTCCTGTTTTTACTAATAACCATAATCCGGAAATAATAAAAAACAGACCTAAAAAACTATATATTAGTAAAAATATTATACCATTAATGATTAGTATATATCCGGAGATTGTTCTTAGAAAGGAGTTTTTATTTATAAATCGTAAGTTTTCCATTTTCTTGCAAATATAAAAAAGAGATGCTTAAAAATTAAACATCTCCTTTTAAAAAAAAACTAACAACTTCTTTATGTTAAAAAACTAACTTTTACTTTAGACAAATCATTTATTTATCTTATTACTTTTAAAAAGAACTTTTAACCCAAAACTTTTTCTATTCTAGCATATCGTTTATAAACATTGAGGGAATATCTACGCACTTTTTTGAGGGAATTAATGCAACTAATAATTATTTAATTGAGTTAAAAGAACTTTTTTAATATTAAGATTGATTATTATGTATTCTATAAATACACTACAAACATAGATATAAAATGTATTTTTTAAGTAATTAAAAAGGATGAAATAACTACTACTTTAGGGTTATTTTTTAAGCAATAAGCTTAATAAACAAAAGAAAGTTACGAATTCTGAATTTTTTTTAATGCTTGAATCCTATTTTTAACATCTAATTTAGAATAAATATTTTGGATGTGTTTTTTAACCGTATTTTTAGATAAAAACAATTTATCGGCAATTTCTAAATTAGTTAATCCGTTTGCGATATAATTAAAAATTTCGCGTTCGCGTTTGGAGAGATTGAAATCCTCAAATTTTGAAGAAAAATCTTTATCTGATTGCACTTTTTTATTTGATTTTTTTAAATCATTAATTTGTAGAAGGTAATTTTGTATTTCGTTATTTTTATTTTCGAGAACTAAATCTTTATGTTTTCGATTTAAAAAAATTACATATGTTAAGATTAGAATTAGTACTAATGCAAATAACAATCCAAATAACAATCGCATAAATTGTCTTTTTGATTTCTTTTTTTGATTTTCTTGTTCTAAAGCTAAACGTTTTATCTTTTCATCTTTTAAAAAAGACTCGTAGGCCAATTTATAATTATTAATACTTTTATTGGATTCAGACTTAAGTATGCTATCATAAAAACCGGTTGCTATTTTATGAATTCCGAGTGCTTTTTTAAATTCACCTTTTTGCTCATAAAGATTTACTAAACCTTTATAAGCAAGTGTAATATTATCGGTTGCATTGTTTTTTTTTGCAATAGACAAACCTTTATCTATATCTGCTTTTGCTTGATCGTAATT